>NZ_CP174605.1:300000-505000 GCF_051016085.1 Formosa bonchosmolovskayae | reverse complement strand
GATAAGCGCTGAAAGCATATAAGCGCGAAACCCACCACAAGATGAGATTTCTTTAAAGGGTCGTGGGAGATGACCACGTTGATAGGCTATAGGTGTAAAGGCAGTAATGTCATAGCCGAGTAGTACTAATAACCCATAGGCTTATTGTATGGAAGCCCCCTCTAACTTTATAGTAATATAGAGGACAGTTACTTGCAAGAGTAATGAGGGGCGCATGTTTTTTTATTAAGTTAAAAAGAATTATTATTATAAAGTATTTTTAAAATAAAGACTATTAAGGTCCTTTTTCAATATGTTAAGATATTTGCGCAGTTGCGCGGTTGATTAGAGTGTAAATAATTACATCTAACGATCAACAATTTAAGGTGATTATTGCGATAGGGCTCACCTCTTACCATTCCGAACAGAGAAGTTAAGCCTATTAGCGCCGATGGTACTGCATTTGTGGGAGAGTAGGTCGTCGCCTTTTTTAAAACTAAATCCTCAACATTTATATGTTGAGGATTTTTTTGTTTATATACTTTTGGGGAATTTAAAATTTACAATATTCCTTTAAAGGGCGTTCGAGCGGAGCCGAGAACAGAATTCCTGTGGAATAATAAGATTGTTTCATTTTAAAGCCATTATCAATCTTCAATTTTAGATACTTCAAATAGAGTTCAAATTGTTACTTAGTAAATCTTAAGACCTCATTATTGTATAATCAATAGCGACTTTATCATATTTTCATATGACTAAAAATCTGGGCGTGGTAAGTTGTAATAAATGTATTGTACTCCTCAAGGTTTAATGTGCTTGGAAATGATAATATATGCAACCGAACAGCTTCAGTGGATTCCTGTAATGCCGGTTGTGTATAGTTATAATCGTTTATTTTAAAACCGAGCTTGTTGTAAAACTGTATACGTTTTATCTGTATATCTGTAATTGGTGGCTCGACTTCAAGTATAATGGGATTTGTACCTACACGACTTATTACATCTTTCATTATTTCGCTTCCCAGTCCTTTACTCTGTCTATTAGGACTAATCGCAATATGCTCTATATATTGTAATGTCTTAAAATCCCACCAGAATAGTATCCCAACAAATAGATCATCTTTAAGTACAATGTTGAAATGATAGTTCTTTAATCCCAAAGCGTGACGTTGTCCTTCTATATGTCGTCTTTCGTTCTCAGGAAATGACCTTTCATATAAATTCCAAGCTTTGAGAAAATCAATGTGCTCTGTTGATGTTATTCGCTTATATGTAAGCATAAATTTAAATGGTTTTATACATCATATAATGTTTACCTATCTTTGGTATATCGAAGGAGTCTCCGCTAACTTTAAATCCGTTTCTTTCATAAAATCGTACCGCTATTTCTCGGGCGTTTAACCAAATCAATTTCCCCTGTTTTTCGTTTACTAACGATTCTCCAGCTTGTATTAATAGATCTCCATATTTTAAACCTTGGTACTCTTCTAAGATAGCCATTCCACGGAGTTGATATGGTCTTCTTTCCTGAAGATCCTCGTTAATTGTTTTCATAAAGGTAACCACGCCTATTAAATCGGCTTTATAGTATAAACCTAAATGAAATGTATCTTTATGTGTGTCGTTATTAAATTCGCAATCTTCAATTGGTCGTCCTGGTCTTAGCACAGGTAATCGTACTTTATAAGTGTCTTGTGCTTCTATTTGTTTTATAGTTAGATTTCTAAGGTTTTTCTGTAATGACATATATAATGTAATTGTATATTTATTGTTTTAATTGATGTATTTAGTCTACTGTGCAAAAAAATATTCCTTATAATAACGCTTATTTGTTATTTTAAACGGTATGTTAATTAGAGTTAATTCTTCTATTAAATATAATCTTTAGGTTTGAGATATTAGATTGATAATTTAAACTTATTTATTTTTGCATCTCATTTTTTTAAACCTAAGAAAAAATAATGGCTAACGAAATAAATTATCGTCGACTTAAAAAAGACGAATTACCTCAAATCATTCCATTAATGCAGAAATTCACGGACAATAAGCATTCAGATGCCTTATTATTTGAACGTTTTTCTGAAATGTTCGAACAGAATTACGAGTGCATTGGGGTATTTAATAATCAAGAGCTAATAGGAATTTGCGGATTATGGTTCTGTACTAGACATTATAGTGGTCGTAGTGTGGAAGTCGATCACGTTTATATTGATGCCGATTATAGAAGTAAAGGCATTGGTAAACAGTTTTTTAAATGGATTTACGATTATGCTAAAGGTAAAGGTTATGAGGCCGTGGAGCTAAATACTTACGTTCAAAACTTTCCATCTCATAAGTTTTACTACAATGAAGGCTTCAATATATTAGGATATCATTTTTTAAAAAAAATATAAACTTTACTTGGATACTATTATTTAATATCTGTATATTTGCACCCGGTAATGCGAGAGTAGCTCAGTTGGTAGAGCGTCAGCCTTCCAAGCTGAATGTCGCCGGTTCGAACCCGGTCTCTCGCTCAAAAGAGCTTCATAGAAATATGAAGCTCTTTTTTTTATTTCAACCCTTGTAATTCACTTCCTGTTTCTATCTCGTAGGGCGCTTGGTTATGTTTAAATATTCTAGCCGATAAATTGCCTTTTAGAATAATAGAATTATCGTTTACGTGTAACCAACTTCCTTCTCTTAATCCAATAACGGGTTGTGTATTATAAGACAAAAATTCTTTAATTCGGGTTTCACGAGTTTCACCCATATGTTCGCTGTCGCTAATTGGATCTAGATAGTGCGGATTGATATTGAAGGGCACTAAACCTAATGTTTTAAAACTTGGAGGATACACTATAGGCATGTCGTTAGTTGTATTCATAGTTAAACCACAAATATTACTTCCTGCACTAGTTCCTAAATATGGTGTTCCATTATTAACAGCGTCTACTAAGGGTTGCATAGCATTTATTCTATAAAGCTGACTGACTAATACAAATGTATTTCCTCCACCCACAAAAATTGCTTCTGCTTCCGCTATGGCCTTTGCCGTGTTCTTAAAAGTATGTATCCCTTCAACCTCAATATTAATTTTAGAAAAAGCATCCTTCGCTTTATTTGTATAGTCGTCATGAGAAATACCACCTGGTCTAGCATATGGCACAAATAATACGGTATTTACATTCTTAAAGTGAGATTGTAACTCGTCTAATATATAGTCTAAATAGCCACTACCATAGATTGTAGAGGTACTGGCAATAATCATATTTTTCATCGTCGATAATTTATCGTAAATTTAAGTAATAGATGGTTTTAACAAAAATTTAAATGCCACTAATAAATTCTATAGCCGATAAGTCCTTAACTTTATTTAAAATTGATTTATGAAAAAAATATTACTATTTCTTATATGCTTATCTTCTATAGGTTCTTTAACGGCCCAAACTATAAATCGTGTGGAAGTTCTAGGACGAATTGTAGTGGCCGACACCGACGATATTGAAGGAATTACAATTTATAATACAACTACAAATGTAGGTACGGTGAGTGATGCCAAAGGGGAATTTAAAATTAATGTGGGATTACTAGATATTATTGAAATATCTGCTCTGCAATTCGAAACTATTACCGTTAAAATAGATTTAGAAATTTTAGAATCTAAGCAACTTACTGTCTTTTTGGTAGAACATATTAATCGTTTAAACGAAGTGGTCATTATGCCTTACGGACTAACAGGTGTATTATCTAAAGATTTAGGGAAGTTTAAAACCTTTAAACCAGATTTGGAAAGCATTAACTTTGGAATAGATGATATTGGCGCTTATGAATTTGCAGATGATTATCATTCTGAAGCAGATATGTCATTATTAAATCAAGGTGAGTTTTACAACGGTTTAAATATGGTAGCTATTGCGAATACCTTTTTGAAGCCATTATTTAAAAAGAAAGACAATAAAAACGAGAAAATAGTAAAAGAAACTGAAGCAAATTTAGGACTTCGTGGTATATATTCTTTTTCATTTATTTCCGAAAATTTTGGAATTCCTAACGATCAGGTCGAGGAATTTATTAATCATGTAGATCGTAACATAGATTCAAGATTACTAGAACCAGGTCAAGAAATGCAATTGATAGAATATCTTTCTAAAGAAAGTAAAGTGTTTTTATCTAAATAGGGTGTTTAGAGTTAAATGTCTTCTTCCTGGGATTCTTTTTATTCTTTTAAATAGCTTAAGTGTACAGGCTCAAATGGTACCTATAGAAGGTATAGTTAGTGGGGCAGACGATTTAGAGAATATTCATGTAATAAATAAAACATCGAAAACCTTTACAATTACCTCGCAGACTGGACATTTTAAAATTCTTGTAAAATTAAATGATACTTTGGTGTTTTCCTCAATTCAGTATGCAGATCAAAGTATTATTATTGATGCGTCGGTGATAGCAAATAAAGCGATAATAGTTAATTTGGAAGCGTTTGTAAATACATTAGATGAAGTTGTAGTAGGGAAAATACTCACAGGAAACTTAATGCTAGATGTAGGGAACTCTACAGCAGGAACCGAAATTAATTTTTACGATGTCGGCATTCCTGGTTATACAGGAAGACGAAAAACCCAAACAGAGCGACGCTTACAAGAAGCCACAACTGGAGGCGGTGTAGTTGGATTAAATCCTATTATTAATGGCTTAAGTGGCAGAACAAAAATGCTGAAAAATCATGTGAAATTAGAACGTAACGATGCGCTTATTAATGAAATTAGACAACGGCTTTCTGCAGATTTCTTTAGCGAACATCCTTTAGAAGAATATAAACATATGGACTTTTGGTACTTCTGCTCGGATGATCCTTATTTTGAAAAACGTTGTAAAGGGAAAAAAGATATTGTCGTTTTGTCGTTTCTAAAAGCAAAATACAATCAGTATCTATTGAATTCAAAATCACCTTCAAATTAAAGATGAAAACACACTTCATATTATATTTCTTCATAGGAAGTGTGGCTATAGTTAAAGCTCAAAATCTTAAAATAATTACTGGTACAATTACTGCGGAGGATGATCTTGAAAATATTCATATTATTAATAAATCGTCTAAGCGTTTCACGGTTTCAAATGCTAAAGGCGCATTTTCTATTGAAGCCAAACTTAACGATACCATTGTGTTTTCGAGCCTTCAGTATAAAACCAAAGAAGTGGTAATTAATGCTCCTATTCTTATTAATAACACTCTAAATATTTCCCTTTTAGAAGCTATTAATACGTTGGAAGAAGTTGTTGTAGGAACAATTTTAACAGGTAACTTAATGTTAGATATTGGCAGTTCTAAGGCAAAGCGGAATATAAATTTTTACGATGTTGGTATTCCAGGCTATAAAGGAAAAAGAAAAACCAAAGCCGAACGCGATTTAAGTGGTGCAGGAGGAGAATTTAAACCCATAATGTTATTAGGATTATTAGGAGGTTCGCTTCCTGTAGATCCTATAATAAATGGTATCACAGGCAGGACAAAGAAACTTAAAAAACGTATTGCACTTGAAAGAAATAACCAACTCAGGTACGATATAAGACAACGACTTTCAGAAGATTTCTTCAGTGAACACCCATTAAGTGAATTGAAACAGATGGATTTCTGGTACTTCTGTTCAGACGATCCTAATTTTGAAGCGCGATGCAAGGATAAGCGTGATATAGAAATTCTGGCGTATTTAAACGAAAAATATATGCAGTATAACAAGAACCTAAAATCAGAATAAAGATTATCCTTGTCAGCACATGGGTAATTTAATTACATTTACAGCTTAAATTATAAAGATGAAACCCCTTAATTATTATTTCTTAATTTTTTTAGTGCCTTTATTGGCCTTTACTACTATTCATAAATATTACGTAAGTATTACCGAAGTCCAATACGTTAAAGAAAAACAATCTGTACAGATAATAACGCGAATATTTATAGACGATTTGGAAAATTTAATGCGTAAGCGTTACGAAGACTCTATTAGTTTAGGCGGTAAGAATGAATCGGATAAAGTCGATTATTATTTGGAGAAATATCTAAAATCTAAAATTCAAATTCAAATTAACGGTAAAGAGACTGTATTAAAATTTATTGGCAAAGAATACGATAACGACATTGCAATTTGTTATATAGAAATTCCTAAAGTAGCATCAATATCAGAATTTGAGATTTCGAATACCGTTTTAAATGACCTATTTGAAGAGCAACAAAATGTAGTCCGATTAGAGATAAGTGGTAAGAAAAAAAGTTTTATTCTTACAGGATCGAATGATAAAGGATTGTTAAAATTAGATTAAACTTCTGTTTACAGTATAAAAGTGTTATTTTTCCGGCAAAAATCACCAAACAATTCTTATGAAAAGACTAAAGTACCTAATTCTTTCTGCTGTTTTTATTTCAGCAAGCGTTATGGCGCAAGATCAAAAAACACCTGAACGCAAAGCAGGTCACACTAATAATAACAAGTTTAAACAGCTTTACGAGGAGTTTTCTACTCCTAATATGTTTAGAACGGGATCGGGAGCTCCAGGCCCAGCTTACTATCAGCAACAAGCCGATTATAAGATGGACATCACGCTAGACGACAAAAACGCAAAAATTACAGGTTCTGAGGTTATTACCTATACCAATAATTCTCCAGACGAGTTAAGTTATTTATGGGTACAATTAGATCAAAACATGCGTGCCAAAGATTCTAAAACACCTTTAATTGAAGGTGGAGGCGTTGCCGCAGCATCGCAACCAGCAAGTTTTGTAAAAGATTACATGGCAGAACCTTTTGATGGCGGATTTAATATTGAAGCTGTAAAAGATACGCAAGGTAAAGATTTAGCGCACATGATTAATAGAACCATGATGCGTATAGAATTACCAAAACCATTAAAATCTGGAGAGAAATATTCGTTTTCAATTAAATGGTGGTACAATATCAATAATCACGTAGAAGGTCGTGGGCGTTCAGGATACGAGTATTTTCCAGAAGACGGAAACAGAGCATATGTTATCGCTCAATTCTATCCAAGAATGGCTGTTTACAATGATGTAGAAGGATGGCAAAACTCTCAGTTCTGGGGACGTGACGAATTCGCATTGCCTTTCGGAGATTTTGAAGTAAATATTACAGTTCCTGCAGATCATATATTAGATGGTACTGGAGAATTAGTAAATAGAAAAGAGGTATACTCTAAAGAGATGCTAAAGCGTTATGAAAAAGCGAGAAAATCGTTTGACGAGCCTGTTGTTATTGTAACACAAGAGGAAGCAGAAGCTGCAGAGAAAAAGTTTAGTACAGATACAAAAACATGGAAATTACATGCTAAAAATGTACGTGACTTTGGTTTTGCAACCTCAAGACGTTTTATTTGGGATATGATGGCTGTAGAAATTGGTGGAAAAACCATTATGGCTGTTTCTATGTATCCTAAAGAAGGAAACCCATTATGGGAACAATGGAGTACAAAAGCTGTTGCGAGTACGTTAAAGTCGTATTCAAGAATGACTTTCGATTACCCTTACCTTAAAGCGATTTCTGTACACGCAAAAAATCAAGGAATGGAATATCCTATGATTTGTTGGAACTACGGACGTCCAGATAAAGATGGTAAATATTCAGATAGAGTTAAATTTGGAATGATCAGTGTTATTATTCACGAGGTAGGACACAACTTTTTTCCAATGATTGTAAACAGTGACGAACGTCAATGGACGTGGATGGACGAAGGTTTAAATACGTTTACACAGTATGTTGCAGAGAAAGATTTTGGCGAAGCTTATCCAAGTGCATTATCTTCAGGGCAAACAGAATATCCGTCTAGAAGAGGTCCTGCTGCTAAAATAGTACCTTACATGGGAGGCGATCAAGATTATATTGCTCCAATTATGACAAAAGGATTAAACACGTATCAATTTGGAAATAATGCATACGGGAAACCAGCTACGGCTTTAAATATTTTAAGAGAAACCATCATGGGACGTGAATTATTCGATTATTCTTACAAAGAATACGCGCGTCGTTGGATGTTTAAACACCCGACACCAGAAGATTTCTTTAGAACTATGGAAGATGCATCTGCAGTAGATTTAGATTGGTTCTGGAGAGGTTGGTTCTATACTACAGACTATGTAGACATAGGAGTTAAAGATGTGAAAAAATACTATGTATCGTCAGAAATTAATGAAGCGACTAAAGAACAAGCAAAGCGTTACGGAATGGAAGTTAGCGATTTACCAGCTTTAGTATATATGGTAGAAGAAGGTAGCGAAGAGTTTAAGGAATCTCTTAAAGGAGGGAAGACTACTGAAAACTCTACAACACTAAAAGAATATATCATGGACAATTTTACACCAGATGAGCGTAGAAAACTAAAAGAGCCAAAATATTTCTATAATGTTACATTCGAAAAACCAGGTGGATTAGTAATGCCAATTATTGTAGAATATAGCTATGCAGATGGTACGTCTAAAACAGAAACATATCCAGCACAAATATGGAGATTAAACGATAAAGAAGTGAGTAAAGCAATTGCTTCAGATAAAGAAATAGTTGGAATAACTGTAGATCCAGATCTTGAAACCGCAGATGTAGATACATCAAATAATTCTTGGCCAAGAGAAACCAAACCAAGTGAATTTGAGGCTTTTAAATCAAAGTCTAAAGATTAATTAAAACATTATGTTAAAGCCAACTTTTTTAAGTTGGCTTTTTTTTATTTTTGTAACCAAACACTTAGTATATTTACATCGTGATACAACATTCTACATTCTTATTTATCAGTGGTACAGAAATAATGTTTATATTATTTATTGTAGTCATGGTTTTCGGTGCCGATAAGGTACCCGATATTGCACGTGGTTTAGGTAAGGGCATGAAAGAAATTAAAAATGCCACTAACGATATTAAATCTGAGATCACAAAAACTGCCGATAGAAGTGGGATTGATACCTCTGTTACCAAAGATGTTCAAGACCAATTAAAGCAGGTAAAAGACGATTTAGAAGACTTTACTGGTTCTGTGCGTCGTAAGATGTAATTACTTTTTTCTACTAATCGTTAAACCGTCGCGAACAGATAGTAAAACAGTTTCTATTCTAGAATCTTCCTTTAAAAGCGTATTGTATTCTAAAACAGCCTTTGTCGATAAATCTTTCGGATTTAAAGGTTCAATCACTTTTCCACTCCAAAGTACATTATCAGATAAAATAACGCCACCAGGCCTAAGTTTGTCCACTATTAAATTAAAATAATTTGGATAATTCTCCTTGTCAGCATCAATAAATACCAAATCAAATACAGGTTCTAAGCTCGGAATTATATCTATGGCACTCCCTAAATGCTGATGAATTTGTGTTCCGTATTCCGAAGCATCAAAATACTTTCGCTGAAAATCGAACAGTTCTTCATTCACATCTATAGTGTGTAATGTGCCCTCTTGTTGTAAACCTTCGGCCAAACACAATGCAGAATATCCGGTGTAAGTTCCTATTTCTAAAATATGCGTTGGTCTTATTAACTTAGAAATCATACTTAAAATACGTCCCTGATAATGCCCACTAAGCATACGGGGTTGCAATATTTTCTGATAGGTTTCTCTTGTAAGTTGCTTTAGTAACTTTGGCTCGTCTTCCGTGTGTTTCACTACGTAATCGTCCAATTCTTGAGGTATAAAATGCATGTTCTTAAATTCTAAATATTACTTTTTTAAGTGTTGTTTTGGGTGTTACTTTTAATTATTCGAAAATAGAATAATTAAAAGTCGGGCTTTTCGTTATATCTTTTTTAATTAAAAAAAATTAAAAAAGGATGCCACTTCAATCCCTAACACTAAATTACTATTGTTTTACAAATTGGTGCATACCTTAACATAATTACTCTTCTTTAAAATTATGCATCATCACCTGCTTTCCTTTTCTTAAGAATAAATCTAAAACCTCGTTTGGAAACTTAGACATATCTATCCCCACATAAATTTGGTACGCAGGTTTTAAACCCTTTTTGCGTTCCTTAAATATAGTGCGTTCATACCAAACTATTGGAGATGAATCTGTAACCGTAGTTAAATCCTGCTTAGTAATTTCTTTTCTAGGATACGTTTTAGAAATATAAACCGATTCAATATTTAAATACGTTCTGTCAATAACTTGGTCATTAGCTAAACTGGGATCCACTCGCTCTGGTTGTCCGTAATGAATCCAATTCACAACTTGTTCTATGGTTTGGAGTTCATTAATTTTAGCATTTGTATAGTTTCTAACTTGTAATTGCGCTTGTGCATGTAGGCTAATAAAAAGAATAAGTGTACTTATAAAATATTTCATGTTATAAACTTTTAGTGCGTCCGCCATCAACCGGTAAATTAATACCATTAATATAACCGGCTTGTTCACTTGCTAAAAAAGCTACGGCATTTGCAATGTCTTCGGGAGCCGCAAATCGATTTGCAGGAATGTTTTGTTTTAAATCTTCGGCCACATCATCTTCTGTTTTACCTGAATTCTCGGCTGTGTTTTTAAGAATGTCAAATAAGCGATCTGTTGCTGTTGCTCCAGGAAGCACGTTATTTACGGTAATACCAAATTTAGCAACTTCATTAGACCAAGTTTTGCTCCAATTGGCCACAGCACCTCGAGTGGTATTACTCACCCCAAGACCATCTAAAGGTTGTTTTACAGATGTAGAAATAATATTTATAATACGACCAAAGGTAGCCTCTTTCATAAAAGGAACAACAGTTTGAGCAAGCAACTGATTGCATTTTAAATGTTGAGTAAATGCAAGCTCAAATTCATCTAATGTTGCCGTGGAGATTGGCCCGGCAGCAGGACCTCCCGTATTATTTACTAAAATATGAAAACCGTGATGTGTCCTTATAAATTCGTCTAGTTTTGTTTTTAAATTTGTTGGATTCGAAAAATCTGCTACGATATAAGTATGGCGTTCAGGATGTGGTAATTCTGAACAGACTTGTTTTAGCTTCTCTTCGTTTCTTGCAACTAAAGTTAGTGTTGCACCTTCTTCTGCTAAAAGAAAAGCCGTAGCTTTTCCAATACCAGCTGTGCTACCACAAACCAAAGCATTTTTATTTTTCAAGTTGAAATTCATAAGATATAGATGTCAATTTTAAAATGTTTATCTAGAGTACAAAAATAAGGATTATAATACGCTAGCGATTAAAAGGAGGAAGAGATTAACATATAACAAACAAAAACGCTTCAGTTGTATTTACAACTGAAGCGTTCATCATATATATAGACGCGTATCGCGGAATGGTTATACTTTATATACGTTTAGAGCACCTCGTTTAGATGTTAATGCTTAAACTATTTTCTATTTTTATTGATTTTCCTTTAATAATTTAGGAAATTTCTTTTTGAAAGCGTTTGTTCTAGGTACAGAAACGTTTTGGATATAGCTGTTATTTGGATGGTGTTTCTTGTAATCTTGATGATAATCCTCAGCAATCCAGAATTTCTGAAATGGAAGGACTTCTGCAGCAACTTTCTGATTTAAAGATTTTTCTAAAAGTGCTTTTTTCTTCATTATAATCTGCTTTTGCACATCATTTTGAAAAAATATAATAGAGCGGTATTGCGAACCATGATCTGGTCCTTGTCCGTTAACCTGTGTTGGATCTTGCGAACCATAATAAACATCTATTAGTGTTGCAAAATCTATAATAGTAGGATCGTAAATGACTTCTACCGCTTCTGCATGACCGGTTCTTCCAGTGTTGCTGGCTTCGTAAGTAGGATTTTTAGTGTGTCCGCCGGAATAGCCAGAAATGACTTCTTTTACTCCAACAACACTTTCGTAAATAGATTCTACACACCAAAAGCATCCGCTTGCAAAATAAGCACGGGCTTCATGCTCGGTAGACGCAACTTCTACTGGTTCTGCATTTTTAATGGCTTCTTGTTTAGAATTAGTTTGAGCTTCGTTTTTACAACTAAAAGCGAATATCGTAATTAATGTAAGTATAGATAATTTTATAGATTTCATGTGTTATTTTTTTTAGTCAGTCGGATATTTAGTGTAAACCTTAATTAGAGAAATGTAAAAAAGTCTAACTGTAAAGCTAGACTTTTAAATTTACTATGGTGTTTATCCTATTTTGTACCGATAAGGCGTCTTGAAATTATAATTTTCTGAATTTCGGATGTGCCTTCATAAATCTGCGTTATTTTGGCATCTCGCATTAAGCGCTCTACATGGTAATCTTTTACAAAGCCATTACCACCATGTATTTGTACAGCCTCTACGGTGGTGTCCATAGCAACTTGAGAAGCGTATAGTTTTGCCATCGCACCAGAAACGGTGTAGTCCATATTTTGATCTTTTTCCCAAGCCGCTTTCATGCATAAGTGACGTGCTGCCTCAATTTGAGTTGCCATATCTACCAGTTTAAAAGCAATGGCTTGATGATTACAAATGGCCGTGCCAAAGGTTTTACGTTCTTGAGAATACTTTAAAGCTAATTCGTAAGCACCAGAAGCAATACCCAAGGCTTGTGCAGCAATACCTATTCGTCCGCCAGCAAGTGTTTTCATGGCAAATTTAAATCCGAAACCATCTGGTCCAATTCTGTTTTCCTTCGGCACTTTTACATCGTTAAATTGTAAAGAGTGGGTATCACTACCTCGAATTCCTAATTTATCTTCTTTAGGACCAATATCAAATCCATCCCAATTTTTTTCAACAATAAAAGCATTAATACCTTTATGTTCTTTTTCTATATGTGTTTGTGCAATAACCAAATAGAAGTCGGCTGTACTTCCATTAGTAATCCAGTTTTTAGTCCCGTTTAAAAGATAATAATCGTCGTGTTCTATGGCGGTTGTTTTTTGAGAAGTGGCATCACTACCAGCTTCCGGCTCGCTTAAACAGAAGGCCCCTAACGATTCGCCGGTTGCTAATTTTGTTAGATATTTCTGTTTTTGTTCTTCGTTTCCAAAGTGCTCTAAACCCCAGCACACTAAAGAATTGTTAACAGACATAACTACAGATGCAGAGGCGTCTATTTTAGAAATCTCTTCCATAGCTAAAATGTAAGAAATCGTGTCTAAACCACTTCCGCCATATTTTGGGTCGACCATCATACCTAAAAAGCCAAGTTCGCCCATCTTTTTAATTTGTTCTTTAGGGAATTCTTGTTTATTATCGCGTTCTATTACTCCTGGTAATAATTCTGTTCGTGCAAAATCACGAGCAGCATCACGAATCATAATGTGTTCTTCGGTAAGGTGAAAATCCATAATTTATAAAATTAATTGTTGATTTATTAAAAGACCTTCTCAAATATATATTATTATTGGTGAATACGTAAAAAATGACATTAAATTTTTGAGATATGGTAAAAAATAATTTTAATATAATTGGGGTCATGTCTGGTACGTCTTTAGATGGTGTCGATATTATTTATGCGAGCTTTAAATATTCTAATCATTGGGAATATACCATCATAGAATCTGAAACTATAGCGTATAGCTCGGATTGGTTAGCTGTGTTAAGTTCGTTGGTTAGTCAGTCTAAAACGGAGTTAAGAGCAATAGATGAAAGCTATACCACGCTTTTAGCTCATTTAATTTTACAATTTATAGAGAAATATAATATAAAACATATTGATGCTGTATGTTCTCATGGGCATACCGCGCAACACGATCCAGATCACGGCTATACCTATCAAATAGGAAATTTGCCAAAATTAGCCGAAATTTTACAGCTAGATGTGGTTTGCAATTTTCGCGTTCAAGATGTCGAACTTGGAGGACAAGGCGCGCCTTTAGTACCTATAGGAGACGCCTTATTATTTCCAGATTTCGATTTTTGTTTAAATCTAGGTGGATTCACAAATGTGTCTACAGAAATTAAAGGCGAACGTATTGCTTTCGATGTTTGCCCCATGAATATTGTATTAAATCATTACACTAAGCAAGTTGGGTTTGATTATGACGATGGCGGAAAATTAGCTTCTACAGGACTGGTACATGCAGATCTACTTCACGAATTAAACGCGTTACCTTTTTATAAAGCCGATTATCCAAAATCATTAGGGCTAGAATGGGTTGTGGCTCATGTTTTTCCTTTAATAGACAGTAAGAACCTAGATGTTCATGATGTATTAAGAACTTTTGTAGAACATATCGCTATTCAAATTGCTAAAATATTACCGGTAACAAAATCGGTATCATTATTAATAACTGGTGGTGGTGCGTTTAATTCTTTTTTAATAGAACGTTTAAAAGCACTTACAACATGCGAAATTACGATTCCTGATCAATTGGTTATAGAATATAAGGAGGCACTAATTTTTGGATTACTAGGAATATTAAAATTACGAGGTGAGATTAATTGTTTAAAATGTGTTACCGGAGCAAATAAAGATCACTCTACGGGCGTTATATATTTACATTCAAAATCCATTTAAAATTCGGTTTTCAGGAGGTTTTAGTCTTTTGAAACGCGATAAGGAGAGCAAAAACAGTCTGTACCGCCTGTTTTAAATTCTTAAATTATGTTAAATATTTAGAATTGCAATCGGTTTTAGTGCGCTTAGCTTGATTCTTCTGTTAAAAAATTAATTCTCAATTTACTTATTTTATAATGTTGTGGAAGATTCAATAAAATTGATATTTTTGTTAGAGTATAGAAAACAATCATAGTAAAAAAAGAACCGTGTGTTTAATATACTTAAGTAGAAACTTAAACGTTAATAACTCATCTAGTAAACTATTAAATAACTTATGTTAAACGCCCTTATTCAAAATCCTACAGAAGGAGTTGAAGTATTAACAGATACAGAACCTGTTAAGAAAACACTTTCAATAATCGAGTTAATCAGCAGCGGGGGAGTCGCTGGACAATTTATTATTGGTCTCCTTTTTATTCTATTAATTGTTGCACTTTATATTTATTTTGAACGCTTATTTGCTATAAAGGCGGCGTCGCAGATAGATCGGAATTTTATGAATGAAATTAAAGATCATGTAACCAATGGTAAGATAGATTCTGCTCAGACGTTATGTGCACAACAAAATACACCGGTTTCTCGATTAATAGGAAAAGGAATTTCCAGGATAGGAAAACCTTTGGAAGATATAAATACGGCTATAGAAAATGCGGGTCGTCTTGAAGTCTATGGTTTAGAAAAGAATGTAAGCGTTTTGGCAACAATTTCTGGAGCCGCGCCTATGATTGGATTCTTAGGTACTGTAATAGGGATGATACTTTCAATTTTTGAAATCGCAAATTCTGGCGGACAAATAGATATTAAACTTTTAGCCGATGGTCTTTATACGGCAATGACCACAACAGTTGCTGGTTTAGTCGTGGGAATTGTAGCTTATATTACTTACAATCATTTGGTAGTTAGAACAGATAAAGTGGTATATCAAATGGAATCTAATTCATTAGAATTTTTAGATCACTTAAACGAGCCAATTTAATATGAATATTAGAGGACGAAATAAAGTAACGCCAGAATTCAATATGTCGTCTATGACAGATATTGTATTCTTGCTACTTATCTTTTTTATGTTGGCATCGACCTTGGTTACTACAAATGCTATAGATGTTTTGCTACCTAAAGCTAGTGGTAAAACAGAAAATAAACAAACCATAGCCGTTAGTATTAAAAAGGATTTAACGTATTACATCGATCAAAAACGAGTTGGAGAAAGTGTTTTAGAACATGAAATTATAAATGCTTTAGCTAATGAAGATAAACCTACTATTGTGTTGCGTGCAGAGCAGTCTGTTCCTGTAGAACATGTGGTAAAGGTGATGGATATTGCAAATAGAAATAAATTTAAAGTGATTTTGGCGGTACGTCCAAATGATTAATATGAAATATTTAGAAACAAAACATGAACGCAATTCTGCAACAATTACACTATTAATTAGTGTGATTCTTTTGTTGTTAATGTTTGTTATGGGGCCACCTTATATGGATCCGCCTGAAGAATATGGCGTAGCAATAAATTTTGGAACTACAGATTTTGGTAGCGGAAACGTGCAGCCAAACGAACCCATTAAATCGGAACCGGTTAATGTAAATAAAGTACCTGAAGACGTTACAGAGCCTGAGCCTGTAAAACCACTTCCTGCTGAAGCATCTCAAGTTAAAGAAAATGTACTGACCGAGGATAATGCCGAGGCTGTAGCAATTAAAAAGCAAAAGGAAGCCGATGCTAAAGCAAAAAAAGATGCTGAAAATAAAGCAAAGGCAATAGCCGATGCAAAAGTAAAAGCGGAAGCAGAACGTGTGGCTAAAGAGCAACGCGAAAAAGAAGAGAAGAAAAAGAAATTAGACGCTCTAATTGGAGGTGTAAGTAAATCCGACGGGACTGCAAAAGGTAGTGAAGGCAATGATAATAAAGTAGGCGATAAAGGACAATTAGATGGCGACCCGTATGCTCCGAGTTATTTTGGAGGAGCTGGATCTGGAAGCGGTGGTGTTGGTTACGGTTTAAATGGTAGAGGTAAAGCTAACTTTAAAATCGTTAAACAAGATTGTAATGAATCTGGATTGGTAGTTGTCGAAATAGAAGTAAATAAACTAGGCGAGGTTATAAAAGCTGTTCCAGGTGTAAAAGGAACTAAAAATAATAGTCCGTGTTTGCTCGAACCCGCTCGAAAAATCGCCATGTCTCACAGATGGAATCCAGACCCAAATGCACCAGCAAGACAAGTTGGATTTGTAAGTATAGATTTTAGTTTAGGTCAATAAATTATGACATATCAAGAAACCGTACAGTGGATGTTTTCTCAACTTCCCATGTATCAGCGTCAAGGACAATCGGCGTTTAAGAAAGATCTTAGTAATACCATAGCGCTAGCAAATCATTTAAATCATCCAGAACATTATTTTAAATCTATTCATGTTGCGGGTACGAATGGAAAAGGCTCTACGAGTCATATGTTAGCATCCATTCTTCAAGAGGCGGGATATAAGGTTGGGTTATACACCTCGCCGCACTTAAAAGATTTCCGTGAACGGATTCGTATTAACGGTGCCGAAATTTCGGAAACATTTGTAACGGATTTTATAGCTTCTAATGAAGCGTTTTTAGCAGAACAAAAGCTTTCATTCTTTGAAATGACTGTGGGTATGGCTTTCGATTATTTTAAAGAAGAACAAGTCGATATCGCTGTTATTGAAGTCGGATTGGGAGGTCGATTAGACTCTACAAATATTATTACCCCCGAAGTTTCTGTAATTACAAATATTGGGTTAGATCATACTCAGTTCTTAGGCACAACTTTACCTGAAATAGCTTCAGAAAAAGGAGGCATTATTAAGGCTAAAATTCCCGTTGTAATAGGGGAGACTCAGGAAGACACAGAAGCTGTTTTTCTTAAGATTGCGCAATCGCAAGAATCTAAGATTGTGTTTGCAGATCAAACTATTTCTAAGACTTACCCAAGCGATTTAATAGGCACCTATCAGGAAAAGAATATAAAAACAGTATTGCAAACGGTAGAAGAGATGCGACTGCTTGGTTATGCTATTTCTGAAGCACAAGTAAAAAAAGGCTTGTTAAACGTTATTAAAAATACGGGATTACAAGGACGCTGGCAAGTATTACAAGAACAGCCTAAAGTGGTTTGCGATACGGGACATAATAAAGAAGGCCTTCAAGAAGTAATGAAACAATTGCAATTAGAATCTTTTGAAGTGTTACACATGGTTTTTGGTGTAGTAAGCGATAAGGATGTGTCTACGATTTTACCATTATTACCAAAACAGGCCATATACTATTTTTGTAAACCAGATGTGCCAAGAGGAATGCCTGCAAAAGATTTACAAGCCAGTTTTATTGCGTCTGGGTTTAAGGGCGATGTTTATAATTCTGTAAATGAAGCATATAAAAGCGCACTTCTACATGCTAAATCAGACGATTTTATTTATGTTGGCGGGAGTACTTTTGTAGTTGCAGAAATAATTTGAAAAAAAATAAAAAAAAGTTTTTGTAGTATCAAAAACAGGTGTATATTTGCACACCTAATAATTAGGGCGCATAGCTCAGTTGGTTCAGAGCACTTGGTTTACACCCAAGGGGTCGGGGGTTCGAATCCCTCTGCGCCCACAACAGCTTCTCGGCGTGAGAAGTTTTTTTATGATTTTTTAGCTTAGTAAAAAATCAAATTGGTATTGAAACACCTAATTATAATATTAGGGCGCATAGCTCAGTTGGTTCAGAGCACTTGGTTTACACCCAAGGGGTCGGGGGTTCGAATCCCTCTGCGCCCACAAGCAAATAAAAAAGCTTCTCATTTTTTGAGAAGCTTTTTTTGTTTCTAATTATAGTGTTTCGCTTAGATTAAATCTAGGATGCGTTCTAATTTCATCCCACGAGAGGCTTTTATAAGGATAGTGGACTGTTCTAGGTCAGAAGGATCTAAAGATCCTTTAAAAGCCTCAAAAGTATTGAAGGCTTGTATTTTGTTCGATGTTATTGTGGTTGTATTAAATAATGCTCCAATAACAATTAACTTATCTATATTTAAGTTAATGGCTAAATCGATAATGTTTTGATGCTCTTGTTTAGCGGTTTCTCCCAACTCAAACATATCACCAATAATAGCAATTTTGTTAGCATCTTTTATTAAATGAAAACTCTCTAGAGCAGCTTTCATACTGGTAGGATTTGCATTATACGCATCAAGAATTATTTTGGTCTTACCTTTTGTTATAATTTGAGACCTGTTATTTGATGGGGTATAGCTTTCAATAGCCTGTTTAATGTCGGTGTGCGACACTTCAAAATAAGAACCTATAGCAATAGCTGCAGAAATATTTGTAAAATTGTATGCGCCTATAAGCTGACTTTCAATTTGCATATTTTGGTAGCGACTAACTACAAAGGGATCTGCGGTTATAAGATCGATAATAGTTTCAGTTTGTGTAGTATGATCGCCGAAGGAAACGGTTTTAATATCCGATGTTATTTCCAATTGTTTGTCGTCTTTAGCGTTAATAAAAGCGAGGCCATGAGTAGATTTTAAAAAGGTATATAGTTCCGATTTTCCCTGAATAACGCCTTCAAGGCTTCCAAAACCTTCTAAATGGGCTTTACCGAAGTTTGTAATGTATCCAAAATTAGGCTTTGCTATAGCGCAAAGCGTTTCGATTTCTTTAAGGTGATTTGCGCCCATTTCAACTATACCAATTTCGGTTTTGTCGTTCATAGAAAGTAACGTTAAGGGCACTCCAATATGATTGTTTAAATTACCTATAGTTGCTGTGGTAGAGTATTTCTGAGAAAGGACCACATTAATAAGCTCTTTGGTTGTGGTTTTTCCATTACTTCCGGTAAGCGCTATAATGGGAATGTTCAAATAATCGCGATGAAAAGAAGCTAAATGTTGTAGCATTTCTAGTACGTCGTTAACCAAGAATGTTTGTCCTGGAATATGGTATTCAGAATCGTCTATTATGGCGTATTTAGCACCATTATTCAATGCGGTTTTAGCAAAAGTATTCCCGTTAAAATTATCGCCTGTTAAAGCAAAGAAAAGGTCGTTTTTCTTTACTAATCGGGTGTCTGTGCATATTGCATTACACTCTAAAAACAGGGTGTGTAAATCTGATGTTTTCATAATATAAAAGTATAAAAAAAGTCCTAACACTAGGTTAGGACTTTTAAAATAGAATTGATATTTCTGTTTAATTTTTCGACTTTGTCGCTGATCTTGTTTTAGAACCTACTCTAGACATTGCACATCTAAATCCGATGTAATCTGTCGCCATATCTTGTGGGAAATAACGTCTCTGTGCAGGATCTAACCAGTATTCTCTATCTTTCCAAGAACCTCCTTTATATACGCGAACTTCATCGCTAATTAAAGATGTCTTGTTGTTAGATTTGTCGTATTCTCTAGTAATATTTCCAGCCGAGTCTCTAGTTACGGTGTTTTTAGGAGAATGATACATGTTGTTGGTTTTTGAATCATCATCATTAAAATCTGCATAATAACGTGAAGAACGTTTGTCTCCATCTCTAAAGTCACGGTTGTCACTTGTAGAGAAGTTAGATCTTAAGTACGTATCGTCTTCGTCGATAGGAATTTGTAATAAATCTCCAGGTAAATTTCTTGCTACAATTTTTCCGTTACTTAAAGTATCGTAAACTACGTTTTCTGGAGTTACTATTTGTACTGTTCCGTCTTCGTTAATAGCATTTTTTGTGTAAACATTTCCTCTATAGTAGTTAAAGTCGTTAAAGTCGTCATCTACTATTGGACGATAAACATCGGCTACCCATTCGGCAACATTTCCTGCCATATCGTAAAGTCCGTTGTCATTTGGTTCGTAAGTTTTAACGGCAGCTGTAATATCAGCATTATCATCAGACCAACCAGCAATTCCACCGTAATCTCCTTTACCTTGTTTAAAGTTTGCCATTTGGTCTCCCAATGATCTACGTTCTGAAGAACGTGTGTATTGTCCGTCCCATGGATATTTTTTTCTACCTCTATATGTATTGTATTCTCTTAATTCTGAAAGTCCAAGTGCTGCATACTCCCATTCTGTTTCTGTAGGTAGTCTGTAAGATGGTGTAAGTATACCTGATTCACGAGTAGCGTAAATATTAGTTTCGTTGCCATCTGCATCTGTTCTTACATTTCCTGCTCTACTAATCGTTTTAATTTCTTCGTTTCCAGCAAAAGTTTGTGATGGTGCGTTTATGTATGCGCCTGTACTAAAGTTTGAAGTTGCAGTTGTTTCCGAACGTACAGCATCTTTGTCTAGGTATCCAGCTTTAGCTAAGTTATATTCGTTAACACGGTCTGTTCTCCATTTAGAAAATTCTACAGCTTGGATCCAGCTTACTCCAACTACAGGGTATTCTGCGTAAGCAGGATGACGTAAGTAGTTGTCGGTCATAACTTCGTTATATCCCAATCGGTTTCTCCAAACTAAAGTATCTGGTAATGCACCATTGTATATTGCTCTAAAACCATCGGTAGATGGAGGGAAAACACGCTTTAAATGATCTAAATACTCAAGATACATAACATTAGTAACTTCTGTTTCGTCCATATAAAAAGACTGAACGTGTTGCTGTGTTGGCGTATTATTCCAATCGTGCATAACATCGTCCTGAACTTGACCTTTAGTGTAAGTTCCTCCTTCTATAAACACCAATCCAGGAGCTGTTTCTTGTTCTCTATACTGTGTATTGTATTGAAAACCTCCATCTTTCGAATTAATTTCCCATCCGGTTGCCCTCGAACTGTTCTTCGAATCAGAATTTTTACAGCTAATAGCGGCTAAAGCGAGTGTTAAGATTAACATGCCCTTTATAGTTACTATGTTTTTCATATTCATACTTTTGAGTAAGCAAAATGTTTTATTTAGTGCCGCAATATATGAATTTAACCGCATACTGCAAGCGTTAAAGATGTTTTTGAATTAAAAAAAAATGCGTTTTAACCTGATTTTTAGTCATTACGTCGATGATTTTTTTCTGCTGATATTCATGTTCTTGAGTATCCTAATAACACTCTTTTACTAAAATATTATTGTACTTTTGGATCGTTTCTTAAATTAAAACTGAGGTTTTATAATTTTATTGTATGTTAAACGTTATTTTAATAATGAAAAAAACAACCGTTTTACTTCTTTTATTCCTTTCATTTATAGGGTATTCTCAACAAAAACAATTTCAATTAAATTGGGAAGGATACAATACAATAACTTCAGGTCGATTTACGATTCAAGTTCCGGGGTTTAATGCAGAGAATTTTGATTTTAGTGTTGAAGAGGGTTTGAAATTCGTGGCGCAATGGGAATTAAATACAGCTTTAAATGAAAATTCGGCCAAATTGGAAGATATTACTTACGCTTCAATCTCGAAATCGGAATTGAAAGGACTGGATATTTCTACAATTCCTGAGGCATTGGAATTTCAACTTTCTAAATCCGAAGCACGCTTTAAACCTTATGGCATTTTAGAAATGTCTCCTATTATTAAGGATGGCGAAAATACATTTAAAAAAATTACATCTTTTACGTTGTCGTATGCCACAACAGATGCTCGTAGTAGTACGAATAGAGTTGTTGCATCTACCAATAGTGTATATAGTTCTGTTTTAAAAACGGGAGAATGGTATAAGTTTTATATCGATACCACAGGTGTTTACAAGTTGTCCAAATCTTTTTTACAAGATTTAGGAGTGAATGTAAATAGTATAAACCCGAAACAGCTAAAGATTTATGGTAATGGTGGACAAATGATGGCCTATAGAAATTCGGAAACTCAATTTTTCGATATTACCGAAAATGCAATAAAAGTAGTAGGAGAAGAAGATGGGGCATTTGACGATGACGATTATATCTTGTTTTATGCTGTAGGGCCAAAAGGATATAATGCCGAAAGTAACACAAACATAAACTGCTATACCGATAGAACGTCTTATTTTTTAAAAGTCGATGGAAACGACGGGCGCCGGATTCAGCCCTTTGTAAGTTCTAATAATCCTGCGACTCTTACTGTAGATACCCATCAGACCTATCTGTTTCACGAAACAGACGATTATAATTTGGTAAGTGTTGGGCGTCGCTGGTTTGGAGACCGCTTTGATGTGTCTTTGCAAAAGTCTATTAAATTCGATGTGCCAGATTTAGTGACTACCGAACCTATAGCGTTTAAAACCTATGTTGCATCAACTTCAGATAGTCGTTCTACCTTTGATGTGTCTTTAAATGGTTCGTCTTTAGGTGTTTTAAGTTTAAGTGGATCTAGCGATACGTCTTATGCTAGTGAAGCTTATATGGTAAGAAATATTCAGAGTAATAGCTCAGAAATTACAGTAGCTTTAACTTACGATAAACTAGGTAATCCAAGTGCTTTAGGCTATATCGATTATATTTCGTTAGAAGCGACGCGTGCTTTACGATTTAATGGCAAGCAATTTGGATTTTATAATAATCAGGTTGTTTCAAGTAGTGGAGTGGTGGAGTATCGTGTAGAAAATGCTTCAAACATGTCTGAAATTTGGAATGTTACCAATCCGTTTTCCATTTCTGCATTACCAAATACGGCCTCAGAAGCGGTGTTTAGTTTTAAACGTCCTGCTGGTAGTTTAGAAACTTTTGTTGCGGTAACGTCTTCAGACTATTATTCGCCTGAGCGCGATTCCAAATCTAGAGTAGATAATCAGGATTTAAAAGGATCTGTTTTTTTAGACGAAAACGGAAATTTTCAAGATGTAGATTATATTATAGTTGCGCCAGCTAATTACTATACGCAAGCGCTTCGTCTGGGCGAGATTAATAAAGCACAATATGGTTTAAACGTAAAAGTGGTCACCTTACAGGAATTATATAACGAGTTTACTTCGGGAAATCAAGATATTGTAGCCATTCGAAATTTTGTAAAATATGTTTACGACAATGCCAGTTCACAAGACAAGGCCGTAAAGTATTTATGTATGTTTGGAGATAGTTCTTACGATTATAAAGGGCGCTTATCTAATAATCAGAACTACGTTCCATCATGGCATGCATATTCGAGTTTTAGCTTAACAAGTTCTTTTATTTCAGATGACTTTTTTGGTATGATGGACGAAAATGAGGGCACCATGGCAAGCTCAGATCGTTTAGATATTGCAGTGGGGAGAATTCTTGCCGATAATCCAAGTCAAGCAAAAACCATGGTCGATAAAATTGAACGTTATTATAGTGAACCGTCTTATGGAAGATGGCGTAATAGTGTGGTTATGGTTTCGGATGATGTCGATGAATCGTGGGAATTTATTCTTGAGGAAACAACAAATAGTATAGCCGATGAAATTTCGGAAAAAAAACCGTTTATAAATGTAACTAAGATTCATTCTGATGCTTACGAGCAAGAATCTTCTGCGGGAGGAGATCGCTATCCGGCGGTAAACGAGGCTATGGTAAATGCTATGGAAACGGGTGCGTTAGTGGTGAATTATTTTGGTCATGGGGGAGAAGATGGATTGGCTCACGAGCGTATCTTTCAACAACCGGATGCACAGGCATTAACTAATACCTATAAAATGAATTGCTTTATTACGGTGACGTGTGAGTTTACACGTTTCGACAATCCGTTACGGGAAACAGCAGGAGAGGTTACGTATTGGAATGCTAATGGAGGAGCCATAAGTTTGCTTACCACAACCCGTCAGATTTTTGTTAGTGTGGGTATAGATTTTAATACAATTTTAAGTGAATATCTATTTTCTTATAATAGCACCGATAGTTATTCTGATAACGAATATCCGTCTATGGCAGAAGCGTTACGTTTAACTAAAACAAATCCAACGGTGTCTAATTCCAGTCAGAGGCATTTAGTGTTTTATATTGGAGATCCAGCGATGAAACTAGCCATACCTGAACCTAATATAAAATTAACCGAAATTAATGGTAAACCTATTTCGGGAGACGTGGATACTTTGGAAGCTTTAGGAAGAGTTTCTCTTTCGGGAGAAGTTGTCGATACTGCAGGAAATTTATTAACCGATTATAATGGTGTCTTAGCATCGACCATTTACGATAAGGATATAGATAGAACTACATTGGCAAACGACATCGATTATGTTATGGATTTTACCACCCTTGGTGAGATTATTTTTAGAGGTCAGGCTTCGGTAACCTCCGGTAAATTTAATTTCGATTTTGTAGTGCCAAAAGATATTGGCGTACCTGTTGGGTATGGTCGGGTTAGTTTTTACGCGAAAACAACTAATCCTATTCAGGATCAGAATGGTGCAAGTATAAATACCATAAAAGTAGGTGGTATAAACGAGAATGCGGCCGAAGATAATATTGGACCCGTTGTAAATTTATACATGAACGATGAAAATTTTGTAACGGGAGGCATAACAAACGAATCGCCTTCTTTATTGGTAAAGTTAGAAGATGAAAACGGTATAAATACAGCGAGTGGAATCGGACATGATATTGTAGCAATTATCGACGGCGATGAAACAAATCCATATGTTTTAAATGATTATTATCAGACAGAAGTGGATGATTATCAGAGAGGTGTGGTGACGTATCCATTTAAGAATTTAGAATCGGGATTACATACTTTAACTGTAAAAGCATGGGATGTTTACAACAACTCTTCGGTATCCGAAATTCAATTTGTAGTGCATAACCAAAATGAAGAACTGGTAATTTCAAATGTATTAAACTATCCTAATCCGTTTGTAAATTACACAGAATTTTGGTTTAACCACAATAGTTCGGGCCCTTTAGACGTTTCTATACAAATCTTCACTGTCTCAGGGAAATTGGTAAGAACAATTAATGGTCAGACAAGTAATAATGGTACATCATCTTTATCACGAGATATTGTTTGGGACGGCCGAGATGATTTTGGAGATAAAATAGGAAAAGGGGTATACATTTATAAGCTTAAAGTGAGGTCTGTATCCCTTAATAAAACAGTCGAAAAAATAGAGAAACTTGTTATCCTATAATAAAAATATATATTTGTTAAATAAACCAATTTAAATGAAAACAACACTATTAGCAATTCTTTTTGTCTTACTAGCCATTAATGTTCACGCACAAAATCCAACAGTAATAATTCCAAACGCTAACGATTCTAGAGTTATCACTACCGGAATGCCATTTTTATTAATCGCAGCCGATGCTAGAGCTGGATCTATGGGAGATATGGGGGTAGCAACCTCTGTAGATGGATTTTCTCAACAATGGAACAATTCAAAATATGCGTTTTCAGAAGCAAAACAAGGGGTGGCTTTAAGTTATACGCCGTATTTAAGTAGTTTAGTAAACGATATATTTTTAGGAAGTTTTACGTATTATAATCGTATAAACGAGAGAAGTGCCTTTGCAGGAAGTTTTAGATATTTTTCTTTAGGAGAGATCGAGTTTGTAGATAATGCAAGTTCTATACCTTATGATGTAAAGCCATACGAATTAGCTGTAGATGTTTCTTATGCATTAAAATTAAGTGATCAATTCTCAATGGGAGTTGCGATGCGTTATATGCGTTCAGATTTAAGGCTAAATTTAGGTAATAATGATGCTTCTGCTGCAGGTACATTTGGAGTAGATATAAGTGGATATTACCAGAGTGAAGAAGAAGCTTACAACGATTTTAATGGTCGTTGGAGAGGGGGATTTGCCATTCAAAATGTTGGACCTAAATTTAAATATGATGAAGAAGGTGTTGAAAACTTTCAGCCTACAACTTTACGTTTAGGAGGAGGTTTCGATTTTATTTTAGACGAATATAATACCATATCTGTAACAACAGAGGTAACTAAGTTATTAGTACCAACACCTCCAATTATGGGTACAGAATACCAATATTCAGATGAAAACGGAAATGGTGTATACGACGAAGGTATCGACACACTAGGAAGTCAAGAATCTACAAATAATGGTGTTATATACCAAGGTGAATCTAATGATGTAAGCTTTATGAAAGGTATGTTCCAATCGTTTGGGGATGCTCCAGGAGGTTTTAAAGAAGAAATGCAAGAGTTTACATGGGCGTTAGGTGCAGAGTACATGTATCAAGATTCTTTTGGGTTTAGAATGGGGTATTTCCATGAAGCGGAGAATAAAGGAGCACGTCAGTTTTTAGCCCTAGGAGCTGGCTTTAAATACAATGTGATTAATATCGATTTATCATACTTATTCTCGACTTCAAAAATACAGAGTCCGTTAGAGAATACATTACGTTTTTCTTTAACGTTTAACTTAGGAGCCGGTACTTATAGAGAATACTAAACCGGATTTTAAATACTAAAATTTTAAAAACTATTGTGTCTAGCAATAGTTTTTTTTGTTTTAAATAGTTTTATACCTTTAGGAAAGACAACTTAAGATGTTTTTTAATGAAGATAAAAAAAATAGAAACGGAATTCGAAGTGTACGAAAATGTAAACGAACTTCCAAAAGACGTTTCAGAACTCATGGCAGAAGCCGTTAAAGCGCGTTTACGTGCTTACGCACCCTATTCAAATTTTTTGGTAGGTGCAGCCCTTTTACTAGACAACGGTGAGATAGTAACAGGAAATAATCAGGAAAACGCATCTTATCCATCGGGCTTATGTGCAGAGCGTACAGCAATCTACTATGCTGGCTCGCAATTTCCGGGCGCTAAAATAGTGCGCATGGCTATAATCGCTGGGTCTGTTAAAAACAAAACCACGACTCCAATACCGCCTTGTGGGGCATGCAGACAAGCCATTTTGGAATATGAAATTAACCAGGAGCTTCCAATAGATATTTATTTTATGGGAGAGTCTGGAGAGGTAATGCGTTCTAAGTCTTTAGCAAATTTATTACCTTTAGTCTTTGAAAAATCAGTTTTATAAATTTTTATGTAATTTTTACGAGATTCAGCTTTTTGGTTAACCACGAATGTGTTACTTTTGTTTCTCGTTTTTAAATTAACGCTACTCATGCAAAAAATCACAAAGGAAACATACATTAAATGGTATGAAGACATGTTGTTTTGGAGAAAGTTTGAAGATAAACTAGCTGCAGTATACATTCAACAAAAAGTAAGAGGATTTCTACATTTATACAACGGACAAGAAGCCATATTAGCAGGTGCATTACATGCTATGGACTTGTCTAAGGATAAAATGATAACCGCCTATCGAAACCACGTACAGCCTATTGGTATGGGAGTGGATCCGAAGCGTGTTATGGCAGAATTATTTGGAAAGGCAACAGGAACATCTCAAGGTTTAGGTGGATCTATGCATATCTTTTCAAAAGAACACCGTTTTTATGGAGGACATGGAATTGTAGGAGGACAGATTCCTTTAGGTGCAGGTATTGCTTTTGGTGATAAATATCATGGTAGTGATGCCGTTACACTTTGTTGTTTTGGTGATGGTGCTGCGCGTCAAGGATCACTTCACGAAACATTTAACTTAGCGATGTTATGGAATTTACCAGTTGTTTTTGTTTGCGAAAACAATGGTTATGCAATGGGAACTTCGGTTAAGCGTACTGCTTCTCACGAAGAGATTTGGAAATTAGGTTTAGGGTACGAAATGCCTTGTGGACCAGTAGATGGAATGAATCCAGTAAAAGTTGCTGAAGCTTTCGACGAAGCTATTCAGAGAGCTCGAAGTGGAGGAGGACCAACTTTCTTAGAATTAAAAACGTACCGTTATAGAGGTCACTCAATGAGTGATGCACAACATTACCGTACAAAAGCTGAAGTAGAAGAGTACAAGAAAATAGATCCTATAACACAAGTAAAGGATATTATTCTTTCTAAGAAATATATGAAAGAAGAAGATCTTAAAAAGATCGATGCAGACGTTAAAAAACGTGTACTTGAATGTGAAAAATTCGCAGACGAGTCTCCTTATCCAGATAAGAGTGTAATGTACGATGTTGTCTACGAACAAGAAGATTATCCATTTTTACAACATAAAATATAAGCTATGGCTGAAATTATTAACATGCCTCGTTTGAGCGATACCATGGAAGAAGGTACTGTTGCAACGTGGTTGAAAAAAGTTGGAGATAAAATATCTGAAGGTGATATCCTTGCGGAAATCGAAACAGATAAAGCAACAATGGAATTTGAATCGTTCCATGAAGGTACTTTACTTTATATTGGTGTCCAAGAAGGAGAAACAACTAAAGTAGATGAATTATTAGCTATAATTGGTGAAGAAGGTGAAGACATTTCTGCACTAACTAGTGGTGGTAGTGCACCAGCTGCAACTGAAGAAACAACAACTGAAGCACCAACAGAAGAAGCTCCTGCAGCGTCTACAGAAAGTGCAGAACTTCCAGAAGGTGTTATCGTGGTTACCATGCCTCGTTTAAGCGATACCATGGAAGAAGGTACGGTTGCGACTTGGTTGAAAAAAGAAGGTGATACTGTAGAAGAAGGAGATATCCTTGCAGAGATTGAAACGGATAAAGCCACTATGGAATTCGAATCTTTCAACTCAGGAACTTTATTATATATTGGATTACAAGAAGGAGAGTCTGCAAAAGTAGATTCATTATTAGCAATTATTGGCCCTGCAGGAACAGATGTTTCTGGTGTAGCTAGTAATTTTGGTGCAGCACCTGCTGCTCCTGCCCCTAAGGCAGAAGCGCCTAAAGCTGCCGCTCCAAAAGCAGAGGCTCCAAAAGCCGCTCCTGCTGCTAAAGCTACCGCACCAGCAGCAACGCCTAAAGCGACTAACGATGGCGGACGTGTATTCGTGTCTCCGTTAGCTAAGAAAATTGCAGAAGAAAAAGGATTTAATATCGCAGACATACCTGGTTCAGGAGAAAGTGGACGTGTTATTAAACGTGATGTTGAAAACTTCGTGCCTAAAGCTGCTGCACCTGCTGCCGCTGCCGGAACTGCTGCACCTGCCTCAGAAGAGAGTTTTGAAGAAATTAAAAACTCGAACATGCGTAAGGCGATTGCAAAGAACTTAGCGAAATCTAAATTCTCTGCACCTCACTATTATTTAAATGTTGAGTTTGATATGGACAATGCTATTGCATTCCGTAAGGAAGTAAATGCTGTTCCAGATACTAAAATTTCATTTAACGATATCGTAGTTAAAGCTTGTGCAATGGCTTTAAAAGAACATCCTCAAGTAAATTCTCAGTGGTTTGACGACAAGATGAGATTAAACAACCACGTACACATTGGTGTAGCGGTTGCTGTTGAAGATGGTCTTCTTGTACCAGTCGTAAAATTTGCAGATCAACGCAAATTAACGCAAATTGGTGCTGCTGTTAAAGAATATGCTATCAAAGCTAAAACTAAGAAGTTATCTTTAGAAGAAATGGAAGGTAGTACATTTACTATCTCTAACTTAGGTATGTTCGGTATAGATTCATTTACATCTATTATCAACCAACCTAACTCAGCAATTCTTTCTGTTGGAGCAATTGTTCAAAAACCAGTTGTAAAAGATGGAGCTATTGTAGTAGGTAATACTATGAAACTTTGTTTAGCTGCCGATCACAGAACGATCGATGGTGCTACTGGAGCTCAATTCCTTCAAACATTAAAAGGATATATTGAAAACCCAATTTCGATGTTATTATAATCGGAGTTAAAACATATTTAAAAAAGCCATCCTTGTGATGGCTTTTTTTATACCTAAAATGTTGCTTTTATATAAAGTCTTACTAAAAGCCGATGTCAATTCAATGTGGACAAGTATATTTGTTATAGGTATTATTTTGAATATTTAACCCGCATATTACATTATGAAAAACGTTATTATTACAGGAACAAGTCGTGGCATCGGACTAGAACTCGTAAAGTATTTTGCTGAAGCCGGACATCAGGTGTTAGCTTTATCGAGAAATGAAAAACCGATATCAGATTTGAAACTTAAGAATGTCAGTACTTTTAGTTTCAATCTAGAAAACGACGCCGATTATGAAAAAGTAAAGACTTACGTAAAATCAAATTGGGAACAAGTCGATGTTCTAATTCATAATGCAGGAGCTTTGGTTAATAAACCATTTTCAGAATTAACAAAAGCCGACTTTCTAACTGTTTATAATGCCAATGTTTTTGGGGTTGCTCAGTTAACACAAACCATACTTCCGTTTATGGTTAAAGGTAGCCACATGGTAACCGTGAGTTCTATGGGTGGGATTCAGGGAAGTATGAAATTCCCAGGATTAGCAGCTTACAGTTCTAGTAAAGGTGCCGTAATTACGTTATCAGAACTTTTGGCAGAAGAATATAAAGATTCCGGAATTGCATTTAACGTATTGGCTTTAGGCGCCGTGCAAACAGAAATGCTGGAGGAAGCCTTTCCTGGTTATATCGCACCAACAACAGCAGAAGGTATGGCGAGTTATATTTTTAATTTTTCATTAACAGGTCATGCTTTCTATAATGGGAAAGTATTACAAGTGTCCTCCACAACTCCATAATTATGAGTAAATATAAATGTGTAATATTCGATTGTGATGGCGTGCTGGTAGATAGTGAAGCCCTAAGTAATGGGGTGTTATCTGATTTAGCCAATAAATATGGTGCAAATTTAGATGTGCATGCAGCCATTAAGCTGTTTAAAGGCTGTTCTATGAATGCATGTATCGAGAAAATTGAAGACCTAATTGATAAGCCGTTACCAGAAGATTTCGAGACTCAGTATAGAACATTAAGTGTAGAAGCTTTTAAAGCCCACATAAAACCTATTAAAGGTATTAAAGAGGTGCTCGATAAATTAGAATTACCATTTTGTGTGGCATCGAGCGCTCTGGAAGCTAAAATGAGGCTAAATTTAGGATTAACAGGATTACTCGATAAGTTTGAGGGACGTTTATTTAGTTGTTATACTATTCAGAAATGGAAACCAGACCCAGCGATTTTTTTATGGGCTGCAGAATCTATGGGATTTAAACCAGAAGAATGTGTGGTTATAGAAGATAGTTATTCGGGAGTTACGGCGGCAAAAGCAGGCGGATTTGATGTGTTTGGTTACACTGCAGACGATATCCATAACCAGTTAAAAGGCTATCCAACTTTGGAGTTTGATAATATGAATCAATTAATTTCTTTAATTAAAAACGCGAAGTAAAAGAAGCGTATACCTAACGGAAAAAAGACTAATTTTGCTCGAAATTTGTCACAAATATGCAACATACTACAGATACCATTTTAATGGTCCGTCCAGTTAATTTCAGAATGAATGAACAGACCGCTGTAAATAATTACTATCAAACCGCTATGAAAGGTGTTTTACCAGAAACGGTAAATGCTAAGGCACAACTAGAATTTGATAATTTTGTAGAGAAATTAAGGGCAATTGGGGTACATGTGATCGTAATAAACGATAATAAAAAATTAGATACTCCGGATTCTATTTTTCCTAATAATTGGATTTCTTTTCACGAAAACGGAACGGTTGGATTGTATCCTATGTTTGCAGAAAACAGACGATTTGAACGTCGCGAAGATGTTTTTGATGTTTTAGAGGAAAATGGGTTTGTAATTAACGATGTACTTGATTATACAAGCGCCGAAGAGGAAGGCTTGTTTTTAGAAGGTACCGGAAGTTTACTATTAGATCGTATAAATGGAAAAGCATATTGTGCTTTATCTGCTAGAGCCGACGAAGATTTGTTTATAGAGTTTTGCGAAGATTTTGATTATTTTCCAGTTGTATTTACAGCCTATCAAACGGTAGATGGAGCGCGAAAACCAATTTACCATACAAATGTAATGATGTGTCTAGCGGAGACTTTTTCTGTGATTTGTTTAGAGAGTATAGACGATAAGAAAGAGCGCAAGCAAGTGTTACAACATTTAAAGGAAAGCGGAAAAGAAGTTATTGCGATTACAGAATCCCAAGTCGAACATTTTGCAGGGAATATGCTTCAAGTTCGAGGAACAAACGATGAATTGTTTTTAGTAATGAGTAGTTCTGCATATCAATCTTTAACAGAAACTCAAATTAATACCATTACAAAACACTGTAAAATAGTGCATAGTTCTTTAGATACAATAGAGGCTTGCGGTGGCGGTAGTGCACGTTGTATGATGGCTGAAATATTTTTACCTCAAGCTTAATTTTTGAGGAGATAATTAGAGGCTAATAGAAAAACCTCGGTTATTCTTGGGGTTTTTAGTCGGTTGGAAATGTTTTAATACCGTTTCCATATTACAATATTTCCCTTTAATGTGATAAAAATAGTATCTTTGCGCTCTTAATTAAATCAATTGTAATGAGTATACAAGAGTCTTTGTCGCAACACGTCAAACAAGCCATAAAATCCATTTATAATGCCGAATTAGAAACTGTAGAGTTTCAATCGACTCGTAAAGAGTTTGAGGGAGATATTACTGTAGTTGTTTTTCCTATGTTACGCGTTGTAAAAGGAAATCCAGTTCAAATTGGTGAGGCTGTTGGAGCATATTTACTTCAAGAAGTAGATGCTGTTACCGGATACAATGTTGTTAAGGGATTCCTGAATATTGTAATTGCAGATTCTTACTATCAGAATTGGTTTAATAGTATTAAAGCAGAACCTACTTTTGGATATGTAACTCCTGTAAAAGACGCTAAGGCTGTTATGGTAGAATATTCTTCGCCAAACACCAATAAGCCACTTCACCTTGGGCATATCAGAAATAATTTATTAGGATATAGTGTCGCTGAAATTTTAAAAGCTTCAGGGCAAAACGTATATAAAACTCAAATTATAAACGACAGAGGAATTCATATTTGTAAAAGTATGTTGGCCTGGAAACGTTTTGGAGATGGGGAAACACCAGAAAGTACAGGTTTAAAAGGTGATAAGCTAGTCGGTAATTACTACGTAAAATTCGACCAAGAATATAAAAAAGAAATAGAAGCTTTAAAAGCTGAAGGACTTTCTGAAGAGGATGCTAAAAAGCAAGCACCAATTCTTCTTGCGGCACAAGACATGTTATTAAAATGGGAAGCTGGAGACGAAGACGTTGTTTCGCTTTGGAAAACCATGAATCAATGGGTGTACGATGGTTTTGAAGTGTCTTATAAAAATTTAGGAGTAGATTTCGATTGTTATTATTACGAAAGTGATACGTATTTATTAGGGAAAGAGTTTGTTGCCGAAGGTTTAAAAACAGGAGTGTTTTTCCAAAAAGAAGACGGATCTGTATGGTGCGATTTAACGGATGAAGGTTTAGACGAGAAAATCGTATTACGTTCAGATGGTACAGCGGTGTATATGACACAAGATATTGGTACAGCCATACAGCGTATAAAAGATTATTCAAATGTTGGAGGTCTGGTTTACACTGTTGGTAACGAGCAAGATTATCACTTTAAAGTATTATTCTTAATTCTACAAAAATTAGGTTTTGAATGGTCTAAAAACTTATTTCATTTAAGTTATGGAATGGTAGATTTACCAAGCGGAAAAATGAAGAGTAGAGAAGGAACTGTTGTCGATGCCGACGATTTAATTTCTGAAATGGCAGAAACAGCAGGAGAAATTTCTGAAGAATTAGGTAAACTAGAAGGATATTCTCAAGACGAAAAAGACGTATTGTATAGCACAATTGGTCTTGGTGCCTTAAAGTATTACATCTTAAAAGTAGATCCTAAAAAACGTATTTTATTCGACCCTAAAGAATCTATCGATTTTCAAGGAAATACAGGACCGTTTATTCAGTATACGTATGCGAGAATTCAGTCTATAATTAGAAAAGCAGATTTCGATTACACAGTCGATACACCTAAAATTGATTTACACGAGAAAGAAAAATCGTTGCTAAAACAATTGCAACTGTTTCCTGAAACCATTCAATTGGCAGCAACACAATACAGTCCTGCGATAATTGCGAATTATACTTACGATTTGGTAAAAGAGTTTAATTCTTTTTACCAGAATGTGTCTATCTTAGGGGCAGATCATCTAGATGAAAAAATATTTAGAGTACAATTAGCTCAAGCAGTGGCTACAACTATAAAAAATGCATTTAATTTATTAGGAATTCAAGTTCCTGAACGTATGTAGTGTTTAGTCCTAAATTTGTTTTAATAAAAATATGAGAGAAAAATTAAGAGTACTTGTAGAAGATAATACAACCAAGAAAGGCAAGTTATTCGATTATCTTATACAAGTTTTAATTTTATTTTCTCTTATTGCATTTTCAATTGAAACTTTACCTAACATTTCTAAAGAGACAAGAGCTTTTCTCGACTTTTTTGAAATGTTCTGTGTGATTGTATTTTCAATAGAATATCTGTTGCGAATTTATGTGGCCGAAAAACCACTAAAATATATTTTTAGTTTTTATGGTATTATAGATTTATTGGCAATTTTACCATTTTACTTAAACGGAACTTTAGATTTTAGAGCTTTACGTGCCTTTAGAGTGTTTAGAATATTCCGAGCTTTAAAGCTTATCCGTTATAATAAAGCATTACACAGATTCCATTTGGCAGCAAAACTTGTTAGAGAAGAAATTATTCTGTTTTTAATTGTCACGGGAATATTTGTGTTTATCGCTTCAGCAGGAATTTATCATTTCGAAAACGAAGCGCAACCGGAAGCTTTTGCTTCTATATTTCATAGTGCATGGTGGGCGGTAGTTACACTTACAACAGTTGGCTATGGAGATGTGTATCCCATTACTGCGGGAGGAAAAATATTTACTTTTTGCATCTTAATAATTGGAGTCGGTATTGTCACCATTCCAGCCGGTCTTGTGGCAAGCTCGCTATCTAAAGCTCGAGAAATAGAGGAGAAAGAAAATGAAGATAAATTGATTAAATAATTAGATCTTGTAATCTTATAATTAAAGTAACTAACGTATTAGCGATATCCTAATACGTTTTTTTTTGTCATAAATTTAACAAGGGAATACCGGTTTGAGCGCTAACAATTTCTATTTTTATGCCTGAGATGGCCAAAGTAAAATCACAGCATTTATTCATACAATTTTTCAAGATTTTTAGTCTTGGAATACTCTTGTTGTTATCTCCCTGTTCGGTTAGGACTAGTTTGCAATCCATTTTACAACTGGAACAAACAGAAGTTACTAGTAAAAGTAAAATAGCTCAATTAAATAGGAGCTGTGAGACACCTGAAACCTCACAATTAAATACTTCAGACTATAATAATGCGCAAGGCAAGATTGCTGGATTATTACCTTTAAAATCAAAGTACGCTGTTGCAGAATCTATAGCAGATTTAAAGCAACCAATTCTTTTTTGGGCACAAAGTAAACAAGTACGCCCATTAAAAATTCCACTTTACATTTTGTATAAAAATAAGAAAGATGTCATTTTAACGTAAGGATTAATACGTTTAAAACATTTTTTATTTTACAAAATATACAGTTATGAATACAAATATATCGCAGTCGTATACTACGGCTGGTATGTTCACTCTCAGCTTACGTTTAGTTGTGGGGTGGACTTATTTTTCTGCCTTCTGGCGCAGATTAATATTAGCAAATAAATTAGATCCGGAAACAGCAGGTTATATCGGGGAAAAATTCAATCATTTTTTACCAAACGCTCTAGGTATAAAACCTATAATTCTTCATCTCGTTGAAAACCCAGATTCACTTTGGTGGGCCATGGCTAGTTTTACAATTATAGAAGGCATTGTTGGACTATTAATTATGCTTGGACTATTTACGCGTTTAATGAGTTTAGGTGTGTTTGGTTTGGCTATGGGAATTCTATTAGGATCTGGATGGATTGGCACGACCTGTCTCGACGAATGGCAAATTGGAGTTTTGGGAATCGCAACAGGATTTACATTGTTTTTAACAGGAAGCGGAAAATATTCCTTAGATCATTACTTTATGCAGAAAGAGTCTCCGTTTACCAAAAAAACGATGTTTAAGTGGTTGGGTTCTGGTCCTCTTCCAATAGCAGAAAAATTGGTTTCTAGAGTTACTCTTTTTGGCGCTGTAGGCATATTGGGTTTAACTTTATTTACAAACCAATACTTCCATGGCGGCGTTTGGGGTACGTTACACAATAAATCTGTAAAGCCTAAAATTGAAATTTCTAATGCCCATATTAACAATGAAACATTAAGCTTTGAAGTTTTTAGAGTTGAAGGTGTCGACGTGTATGGCTCTTTTCTCATCGGAATTGATGTAGTGAACCAGAATAAGACCTCTGTATTCTCTTTAAAAGGCGATCACTTGGCGCAGTTTAATACCAAAATGATTAATAACAAATATGTAGCGAAAGTGAAACCTGGCGCGAATAGTTTAATTATCCCTTTGGGGGCGAGAGCCGAACTAACGTTTGGGGGAATAGAGCTAGACAGAGCGAATACAGATCGTTATACCGTAGTCTTAACAGATATTAGTGGCATAACCTGGGAACAAGATATTGTAATAGATTAAGCTGTGAAAAACGCTTAAAAACAAAAAACGTGTTAGAATCTCTAACACGTTTTTTTTATGAGTATTTTATTTGGATTAGTCTAATTCCCAACCAATGGTAGTTTGAAAAACATAATCGGTAGTTGATGCACCTTCAATAGGCTGACTGTCGAAGTTATGTGTTAACCCCAATTGCACGAAGAAATCTAATGGTAAATCGTATTTAACATTTAGATTTAAATCGGTTCTTACACGATCGCTTTCTGTTAAACTAGGATAAACTACAAATTTAGAGTATAGACTTATATCGTCATAATCAAACATGTTCAATTCTAAAGATAAAAAGGCTTCTAAACTGTTTTTTGTTTTAAGAGATGGGTCTGTGTAGTTTTCATTGGTCCAAGCTAAACCTGTACCTGTTGCAAAATATACACGGTTGGAATGAATAAAATATTTACCAATACCTCCTTGTGTTGAAGAACGTAGTTTTAATAATTGTTCGTCGTTAGATAAGAAATCTGCATTTGCTAAAGCAAACCAATCATGTTTCATAAAATATTTAGCTCCGATATTGGCATCGGTACGTTTGGTTTCATCTACATCGTCTTGATTACTTCTTACGGAGTTAAAACCTGCTGTAAATCCCCATTTATCTGCCGTGTAGCCCAAGTTACTTAAAATAGAAAACTGCGTTAAATTGTTGGTTTTAGCAAAATTAAATCCAATAGATAAACTAGCATCTACTCGAGAAATAAAACTACCTTTTATAGCTTTTATATACACGATATCTTCAATATCAGTTACCAATTCTATGTTACCCTGTACAAGTGTTACTTTTCCTTCTTCACCAGATGTAGATTTAAGATTACTGTTTATACGTCTTCCATCCGATAAACTCATGAGGTAGGTTTGGTTACTACTTACTTTTACAACTTCTTTCCATTTTACTTTAAAATCGCTGTCACTATACGGTGTTTTAACGGTTAATACGCCTTTAGACATTTCTTTAATTTCTCCAATAAGTTTGTCGTTATTCTTAAGGACTAAAGTGTCGTTTTGAGCCTGAATTTGAGAAATAGATAAAATTGAAAAAGCTAAAAACAAGAAAAATTTACACCAATTTGATGTTTTAAAGTGTTCTAACATAGGTAGTTGATTTAGTTAATATTTAAGCTATAGTAATCGGATTTATTAGATCGGCGCGAAGATAATAAACTTTGTGGAAAATGAAGGCGGTCGAATATTTTATCTTAAATTTTTGTTAATAGCGATAAGATTAATTATTTCTCGCGCATATAAAAAGCATCATATCTTTTGATATATGATGCTTTACTGTGTTTTGAAATTTATTAAATTCTATTTTTTTCTTAATTCAAAAATATCTTTTCGTCTATCTCTAAGGTTTTTAACGCTTCCAAATTGGTTAAGATTTCTAAGTAGGTCAATATCGACATCTGCTATTAAAATCATTTCGGTGTTTGGTGTTGCTTCTGCCTTAATTCCGTTTGCAGGAAAGGCAAAATCACAAGGCGTAAATACCATAGATTGCGCAAATTGTATATCCATATTGTGCACTTTTGGTAAGTTACCAACGCTTCCTGCAATAGCAACATAACACTCGTTTTCAATGGCACGTGCTTGTGCGCAATGTCTAACCCGAGAATATCCGTTTTGTGTATCGGTTAAGAATGGTACAAATAAAATGTCCATACCCTGATCGGCTAACAACCTACTTAATTCAGGAAATTCAGAATCGTAACATATTAAAATACCAATTTTACCACAATCGGTATCGAAAGCTTCAAGCTTGTAACCACCTTCCATTCCCCAAACTTTAGCTTCGTCTGGTGTAACGTGCAATTTTTCGTAGCGTTCGGTAGTTCCATCTCGTCTACATAAATATCCCACATTATACAGTCGGTTATCCTCGGCGATTTCCGGCATACTTCCCGTAATAATATTGATGTTATAAGATATAGCCAGCTTAGAGAATCGCAATACGATCTCGGCAGTATGTTCGGCTAAATTTCTAATCGCATCCGGTTCCGATAAATGGTTATCGTCTGCCATTAACGGTGCATTAAAGAATTCAGGAAACAAGGCGAAATCACTTCTGTATCCAGAAACGGCATCGACAAAATATTCTGCTTGTTGCATCAATTCATCCAAATCGTTGTAAGGACGCATTTGCCACTGAATTAACCCTAAACGCACAATCTTTTTTGTAGTAGCTGCTTTGGTTTCTTTCTTTTCGTAATAAATGTTGTCCCACTCTAAAAGCACAGCATAGTCTTCAGAATTGCTATCGCCTTCTAAGTAATTTTTAAGCACTCGAGTCGGGTGAAAATCGTTAGAGATTTGAAAGTTTAAAACAGGATCGTGAATCTCTTTACGTTTTACTTTGTCTATATATTCTTTAGGCGAAAGTGCGCTAGAATATTTATGGTAATTAGGGATGCGACCCCCAAAGGCTAGACCTCTTAAATTAAGGCGCTCGCATAATTCCTTACGGTAATCGTAAAGACGTCTACCTAAACGTAAGCCTCTAAATTCGGGTTTTATAAACACATCTACACCATAAATAACGTCTCCATCTTTATTGTGCGTGCTAAACGTATAATTTCCTGTAATATCTTTATAGGTATGTGCATTGTCAAACTGACTATAATCTACAATTATAGACAGTGCACAACCTGCTATTTGGTTGTTTATTTTAATAACAACTTGTCCTTCGGGAAATTGTGTGATTAAGGTTTCTATTTGATGTTCACGCCAATAAGAATCTGGCATGCTTGTGTACGACTCAATCATTGCGGCTTTAAGTTCCTGATAATCGTCAAGACTTAAATACGCTAATTCAATATTTTCAATATCTTCCATGAAAATCTGTTTACTAGTATTTTAGGGGCGAAATGTACAAATTAATTAATCAGCTTTTTAAATTAAATTGAGGTGTTAACTTAATTTTTTCAGGCCTTCGTAAACCACTATTCCGACAGCATTTGCAAGGTTTAAGCTACGTACATGTTCACTAAAAAGCGGAATTTTAAAAAGATCGTTTTTATATGTTTTAATAAGATCTTTAGGAAGACCAACAGATTCTTTTCCAAAGATGAGAAACATATCATCTTCAAAATCGATGTCCCAATGATTCTTTTCTCCATGACTAGATAAAAATGCCATTTTTTTGTTTTCATTTATTTTGAAAAAATCAGCAATAGAATCGTAATATGTCACATTTAAATGTTGCCAATAATCCAAACCAGCACGTTTTAATCGCTTGTCGTCTATCTCGAAACCAAAAGGTTTTACTAAATGTAAGTTAGAGCCCGACGCCAAACTTAATCGACCAATATTTCCTGTATTATTTGGTATTTCTGGCTCAAAAAGAACAATATTTAATGGCATAGTATAGTAGTGAAGTAATAGAAAAAAGACTTTCCGTTTTCTGAAAAGTCTTTTAATTTAATTATTTTTTTGATTGTTGATCCTTAATGGTTTTCTTATCAATATCGAACGTGTTAGTATCCTGATTGGTGTTTGCCGTAGGATTCGTTGGATTTGATTGTTCTGATTTCGGTGTAAACTTCTTTTTGTCTTTTATAATTCCCATAATATTTCTTTTTTTTTATTTAAGTTTAAGATAAATAAAATCAGCGTATTAGGGTGTCAAAGTTTTATTAAACCTTTGTTAAGAGGTGTTAACTCCTATTTATGTGGTTTAATTCTAGATGTAAACTCTCCGATGTTTTTAATACCATGTTCTGTGATATACTTAATAAAAGCACTTCCAATAATAGCCCCTTTGGTATATGCTGTGGCTTGGTTAAACGTTTCTTCATTATTAATTCCGAATCCGATAATTTGTGGTGTCTTTAAATTCATATCAGAAATACGTTTAAAGTAAGCGGTCTGCTCGTCTCCAAATCCAGACTGACTTCCAGTTACACTCGCACTACTTACCATATATATGAATCCGTTAGAGATATCGTCTATAAACGCAATACGCTCATTTGAGGTTTGAGGAGTGATTAAAAAGACATTTACCAATCCGTATTTCTCGAAAGTATCTTGATAGTGGTCTTTATATTCATTTACAGGTAAATCAGGAATGATTAATCCGTCGATTCCAATCTCTTGACATTTTTTACAGAAGGCTTCAACACCATATTGTAGCATGGGATTAAAATACCCCATAATTACTAAAGGTATTGATACTTTTTTTCTGATGTCTTTTAATTGATCGAATAGCTTGGCAGTGGTCATTCCATTTTTTAAGGCTTGCGTAGAGCTTGCTTGAATAGTTGGACCGTCGGCTAAAGGATCACTAAAAGGTAACCCGATTTCTATCATGTCTACACCGTTTTTTTCAAGGTCTTCAATGATGCTTACCGTATCGTTTAAGCTAGGATATCCAGCGGTAAAATATATAGACAATAACTTTTTGTCTTCTTGGAGCTTTTGATTTATTCTGTTCATTGTAAATGAATAGTTTATATTCCCTCGAAGGAGGGAATCTTTTAATGTTTTATTTAGATATATTCTGAAAGATCTTTCCAATCTGGATTCAATCCATTAATTAAATTTATTTTCCATTCTCGGTTCCACTTTTTTAATTGGCGTTCTCTTTTTATGGCGTTATTTATATATTTCGTAGTTTCAAAATAGACTAATTTATATACATTATATCTTCCTGTAAAGGTTTTTATACTGTTGTTTTTATGTTGAATTAATCTTACTTTTAATTGTTTTGTACGACCTATATATAGGACGGTATGGTTTTTATTGGTTAATATGTAAACGTAATAAACATGCATAAAAAGGTGATGAGATTTCCGCCTACGCGGAAATAAAAAAATCTAGATTTTAAAATAATCAATATAGTTCTGTAAATCCTTATCACCACGACCAGATAAACTTAATACAACGACCTCTTCTGGATTGAATTTTCTGTTTTTAAATACAGCCAAAGCATGAGAACTTTCAATCGCAGGAATAATACCTTCTAACTTACAAAGTTCCATTCCAGCGTTCATGGCTTCATCATCTGTTATCGAGATAAATTCTGCACGACCAGTAGCAAATAAGTTAGCATGCATTGGGCCAACACCAGGATAATCTAAACCAGCAGAAATAGAATACGGTTCAGTAATTTGTCCGTCGTCGGTTTGCATGAGTAAGGTTTTACTTCCGTGAATAATACCTTCTCTTCCTAAAGCTGAGGTTGCTGCACTTTCGCCAGAATCTACGCCTAAACCAGCCGCTTCTACAGCGATTAAATTAACATCGGTTTCATCTAAATACTGGTAAAAAGCACCTGCAGCATTACTACCACCACCAACACAAGCAATAACATGGTCTGGTTTAGTACGGCCTTCTTTTTCTTGTAATTGCCATTCCATTTCTTGAGACACTACAGATTGAAAACGTGCTACCATATCCGGATAGGGATGAGGTCCAACAACACTTCCAATAATATAATGCGTATCTACCGGATTATTAATCCAATCGCGAATCGCTTCGTTAGTCGCATCTTTTAACGTACGACTACCGGATAATGCCGGAATAACAGAGGCGCCTAACATTTTCATACGTGCAACGTTTGGAGCTTGTCTAGCGATATCTATTTCACCCATATACACAATACATTCTAAGCCCATAAGTGCACAAACCGTTGCCGTTGCCACACCATGTTGTCCAGCACCCGTTTCGGCAATAATACGTTTCTTACCTAAGCGATTAGCCATTAAAATCTGACCGATAGTATTATTAATTTTATGTGCACCTGTATGGTTTAAATCTTCACGTTTAAGATAGATTTTAGTATTGTATTTTTCGCTTAATCGTTTTGCGAAATATAGCGGAGATGGTCTCCCAACATAATCTTTTAGTAACTGGTCGAACTCTTCTTTAAATGAAGGTTCTGCCATAATTTTTAAATAGTTTTGGCGTAACTCTTCAACGTTAGGATATAGCATTTCCGGGATGTAAGCACCTCCAAATTCGCCATAATATCCTTTCTCATTTACATTGTAACTCATGGTATGTTGTTTTGCAGCTAGGTTGCTAAATAATTGCTTTTTAAATTGTTCTAAACGTTCAAAATCTTTGAGACCTGGCTCGATTTCAAATTTACTATTTACATCAATGGCATAACAATATTTTGATGCTTTACTTGTTGAAAATTCTAAAATAGGTTCTATTTCAGAATCTCCAATGCCTCCACTTAAAAAATATGGTTTTGTTGAAGGATACTGTTCTAGAATATTCCAGTTGAAAGTATATCCATTCCCGCCAGGAAGTTTTCCTTTTGTATCGAAAAGGAAATAATCGCATACGGTTTCAAATGGTTCTAAAACATCAAAATTAAATTCGTCCTTGATGGAAAATACTTTGATGATTTCAATATTTGGGAGCTGTTCCTTTATCGTTTTACAATAGTCCACCGCTTCCTCTCCATGAAGTTGAACAGCTTGTAAATTGTTTTTTAGAACAGTTGTGACTATGGTGTCTGCCGAAGCATTAACAAAAACTCCAACTTTCTTAATCGCTTTTGGAACGTTTGGAATCTCTGTACTAATTAACCGTGCCGACTTATCGTAAAAAATAAACCCGAGATAATCTGGCTGTAGACTAGCTATAGCTTTTATGTTATCGGGGAATTTCATGCCACAAACTTTTAGTTTCATAACTATTGGTTTAAGGCGTTTATAAATGCGGTTGCGCTTGCTCCTGCATTATCTGTTTTCATAAAATTTTCACCAATTAAGAATCCTTTATAACCATACGGTTGTAGTATTTTAATGGCTTCGATATTACTAATACCGCTTTCAGACACTTGTACAAAATCGTTAGGAATTAATGTGCTTAACGCTTTACTAATCTCTAATGAGACTTCAAACGTTTTTAAATTTCTATTGTTTACACCAAGCATGTCTATACTAGGCATTATCGACTTATGAAGTTCTTCTTCGTTATGCACTTCTAAAAGCACATCTAGATTTAAGCTTTTCGCTAATTCTGAAAACGTTTTAATTTCCTCACGCGTTAAAATAGCAGCGATAAGTAAAATTACATCTGCACCGTAAGCTTTAGCTTCAATAATTTGATAGGTGTCTATGATGAATTCTTTACGGAGTAATGGCAAATTACAATTCGCACGCGCGGTAAGTAAATCGTCTAAACTTCCTCCAAAATATTTACCATCGGTTAAAACAGACATCCCGCAAACTCCAGCATCTTCGTAACCTTTTGCAACATCAAACACATTTAAATTGTGGTTGATGACCGATTTTGAAGGAGATCTTCTTTTGTGTTCTGCAATTATACCACTAGAACTTGCTTTTAAGGCTGTTGCTAAAGAATTTGTAGTTCGTGTAAATAATATAGATTGCTCTAATTGCTTTACAGGAATAAGCGATTTTCTTAAAGCAACTTCTTTGCGTTTATCGGCGACAATTTTATCTAAAATATTCATAGTATTATGCACTTAAATCTACTAATGTTTTGAATCGTTTTAAGGCTTCTCCAGATTGTAAAGATTCCTTAGCAGCGGCAAAACTATCGGTTATCGATGTGTCTTTTACCGTTTTTATGGCCATAGCGGCATTTGCGCAAACCGTATTGTTTTGAGCTTCTGTTCCGTTTCCTTGGAGAATATTCATAAAAATATCTGCTGCATCTTTAATGGTATCGCCTCCAAAAATATCTGATTGTTTTATTTTTTGTACTCCGAAATCTTCAGGAGATAACATGGTTTCAGAATGATTGGAAATGACTTTTGTTTCACTGGTTAACGAAATTTCGTCGTATCCATCTAAAGCGTGTAGAATGGTAAAATTCTTGTCTGTTTTCTGATATAAATAACCGTATAGTCTGGCTAATTCTAAATTAAAGACACCAACCAATTGGTTTTTTGGAAACGCAGGGTTAACCATTGGCCCTAACATATTAAAGAACGTTTTTACGCCTAATTCTCTACGAATTGGAGCAACATTTTTCATAGCTGGATGAAATAGAGGCGCGTGCAACACACAAATGCCCGCTTTTTCTAAACTGTTTTCTAAGAAGCCAGCATCGTTAGTGAATTTAATTCCTAAATGTTCCATAACGTTACTAGAACCAGAAATGGAAGAGACTCCGTAATTTCCGTGTTTCGTAACATGTACGCCTGCTCCTGCAGTAACAAAAGAAGCTAATGTAGACACGTTAAATGTGTTTTTCCCGTCACCTCCAGTACCGCATAAATCTATAGTGTTATAACCGGATAAATCTACCGCCAAGCATAACTCTAAAAGCGCATCTCTAAAACCTTCTAACTCGTCTGTAGTAATGCTACGCATCATATACACCGTTAAAAATGAGGCAATCTGACTTTGGTTATATTCACCATGAGAGATGTTGACTAGCACACGTTTTGCTTCTTCTTTCGAGATGTGCTCATCGTTTATAAGTCTGTTAAGTATCTGTTTCATAATTAACTATTTATCCAGTTTTTAAGCATTTGTTTTCCGTTAGGTGTCAACACCGATTCTGGGTGATATTGAACCCCACGAACATCGTAAGTTCTGTGACGTAGCGACATAATTTGTCCGTTTTCATCGAAAGACGTCGCTTCTAGTACATCTGGTAATTTATTAGATACGACCCAGGAATGATAGCGCCCCACAGGGAAGGTCTTGTCGAAACCATCAAATAGTTTTTCGTCGTCTACACATAACGTGACATTTGTAGCTACACCGTGATACACATTATCTAGGTTTTCAATGCTTCCACCAAAAACTTCGGCCATTGCTTGCTGTCCTAAACACACGCCTAAAATACTTTTAGTTGGTGCGTATGTTCTAATAATTTCTTTTAATAATCCAGCTTCATCAGGAATTCCTGGGCCGGGAGATAATACAATTTTATCGAAATTTGCAACCTCGTCTAAATCAATTTTATCATTTCGTTTTACGGTAACTTGGCATCCTAAATCTTCTAAATAGTGCACCAAATTGTAGGTAAAACTGTCGTAATTATCTATAACTAATATATGTTTCATTTTGTACACTATTAAATATTTTTAGCTAAATCTATAGCCTTGGTTAAAGCACCTAGTTTATTGTAAACTTCTTGTAATTCGTCTTCTGGTTTCGATTTAGAAACGATTCCTGCTCCCGCTTGCCAGTGTAGTTTATGGTCTTTACTTAAAAACGTTCTAATCATGATTGCATGATTAAAGTTTCCGTTAAAATCCATAAACCCGATTGCTCCTCCGTAAAATTCACGACTAGTTTTTTCGTATTTTTCAATCAGTTGCATCGCTTTATGTTTAGGTGCCCCACTTAATGTTCCGGCAGGGAAGGTGTCGGCAACCACTTGCATAGTGATGGTATCGGCATGTTTTTTACCAATAACTTTACTTACTAAGTGAATGACGTGCGAAAAGAATTGTACTTCGCGATACGTATCTACAGTTACTTGGCTTCCGTGACGACTTAAATCGTTTCGTGCCAAATCGACAAGCATGACATGTTCGGCATTTTCTTTATCATCTTTTGCTAATTTTTTAGCAAGTTCGGCATCTTGTTCATCATTACCCGTACGCTTAAAAGTTCCTGCAATAGGGTGAATTTCGGCATTACCATCTTGTACAACCAATTGTGCTTCTGGAGAACTTCCAAAGATTTTAAAGGTGCCGTAATCAAAATAGAATAGGTAAGGAGATGGGTTAATACTTCTTAAGGCGCGATAAACATTAAAGTCGTCTCCCTTAAATTCTTGAGAGAATTTTTTAGATAAAACCAATTGAAAAACATCGCCTCTAGCACAATGTTGTTTGGCTAAAACCACATTCTTTTTATATTCTTCGTCTGTTAAGTTGGAAGCAATATCGTCTTCTGGAGTAAATTGGTAGGTGGCGAATTGATTTGACTTTATAAGCTGATTTAAATCATCGATATTATTCTCGCCATCGTAACAATGTGCAAAAATATAAGCTTCGTTATTAAAATGATTTATCGCGATTATGTTTTGGTATACGGCATAATATATATCTGGAATACCTAAAACCTTATCTTTTTTAGTAATAACGATATCTTCAAAATAGCGAACGGCATCATACCCTATATATCCAAAAATACCATTATTTATAAATTTAAACTCTTCATTCTCGTCTGTTTTAAAACGTTTGGTAAAGTTGTGAATTTCTTCGGTAACCATACCACGTTCTGTAATAGGTTGAGAAATGATTTCACCATTAGGAAACTCTTGAGTAATCGTTTCGTTTTGGACTTTTATTGAGGCAATCGGATTACAGCAGATGTACGAGAAACTGTTATCGTTAGCATGGTAATCGCTACTTTCAAGTAAAAGGCTATTAGGGAAACGATCTCTAATTTTTAAATAAATACTTACCGGTGTAATAGTATCGGCTAGTATTTTTTTGTAGTGTGTTGTGAGTTTAAATTGTTTCATTTTTTTGTAATAAAAAAAGGCTTGTCGTGAATGACAAGCCTTGTTATTTTGAGTTTAAAATATACAATAGGTTTAGTTCACGAAGATTGAATTTCGAGAGCTCCACCACCAAGTAATATTTAAATTTGTGTTCAATTCTTTAATTATTTGATTCAAATATAGGAATGTAAATTTAGTTATCAAATTTTTTTAGAAGAAATTTAAAAAGAGAATTCCTGTAGGTTTGTAAAGTAATACATAACACCACAGGAATTTAACTCATTCACACACTGTAACTAACAATTGAATTAGGAATGTTAGAATTTTAAAGACACATTTACATCAAATTCGTTATAAATGGCCTTGTCTTGTAAGTCGTCGAAAAAACTCGCCGAACCGTATCTAATACCGTATTTTGTTCTATCTATTTTAAAAGATGCTTTTGCCGAATCTTCTGCAACAGTCATGTTAAACGTTATTGGCTTTGTAATGCCCTTTACGGTTAAGTCTCCTGTTACTGTATAATCTGTACCTTGCCCTTTTACCTCGGTAAATTTTAATGTAGCTGTTGGATATTTTTCTGTTCCAAAGAAATCATCGCTTTTTAAGTGACCATCTAATTTCGCTTTAGATTTACCTTCAAGGTCGGTGGTGTTAATAGATGTCATATCCATAGTGAATTCACCTCCAACTAATTGTTTGTCGTTAAATTCTAGAGTTCCATCTTTAAGTGTAAGGGTACCATCATGTTGTCCTGTAACTTTATGTCCAGTCCAAGTAATCTGACTTGCTTTTACGTCTACTTTCTGTGTTTTTAATGTAGCGAACGATGCAAATGTTATCGCTAAAACTAATAACATTGCGCTTTTAAGGGTGTTTTTCATCTTTGATCTATTTGTGTTTGGTTACTATTTATAATGGGTTATTAATACTCTAGTTTTTCTGAGTTGCTTTTTGGTAGGCCAATTACGAGCGTAATTTGGTCAGTAAATAATTTAAGTTTTCTAGTTCTTCTACAGATAAATTAGATGTTATATCGTCTTCGGCCTTATCTATTTTTGGATCAATATCGTGTAATAATTTAAGCCCCGATTCTGTAATAAATATGTCTACTTTTCTTCTGTTCTTTTCGCAAGTGAACCGCTCCACATATCCTTTTAAAATAAGCTTATCGACTAAACGCGTGGTATTACTCATTTTATTAATCATGCGATCCTGAATATCTTGAAGATTTGCAGGACTTCCCTTTTTTCCTCGTAAAATGCGTAGTACGTTAAATTGTTCGTTAGAAATGTCGAAGCTTTTTAAAACAGGGTGCGTCATCTCTTTTATCCAAATAGCAGAGTATGCGATATTTAATACCGTTTTTCTATTTAATGGAATAGGTTGACTTGTTTTAAGGATGTCTTCTAACTGTTTCATGTACAATAATTGTATATACAAATGTATAGCAGAATGTGATTTAAATGTATATACTTTTATATAAATTTATGTTAAAGGTTACAAATGACTTCTTTGATTATGGAGTAAATCATACTTAAAACAGTATTTATGTATATTGCTATAGTAGTAGAGCGTACCGGACTAGGACAGGGAGCGCACGAATTAATAGTGATTGGGGATCTTAAATTTTTGAATAAAAAGAATCGAATATGTAAGACTTCGGGATTTTATTCGATTATGTATTAAAGAAATTATAAATTTGTAACCAAAACTATATACTATTATGGCAGATTTAACACAAGAAGAATGGGTAGAGCAGTTAGCGAACGATAGCAATGCTGTGATTTTAGATGTTCGTACAGACGATGAAGTAGATCAAGGATTTATCCCAAACTCTAAACATATCGATTTCTATCTAGGACAAGAATTTGTAAATAAGGTAGACGAACTAGATAAGAGTAAGAATTACTATGTGTATTGCCGTTCGGGAGTAAGAAGTGGTAAAGCTTGTGAAATAATGGATCAGTTAGGAATCGAAAATTCGTATAATTTATTAGGCGGATTTAATGAGTGGGACGGGGACGTTGCAGAGCGCTAAAAATAATAGATGAAAAAAATAAGTATACTAATTTGCTTTATATTACTGGTGTTAACATCATGTAATCACCAAAACAAAGGTGTGATTGAAGCCATTACTGTAGAAGAAATGCAATCACTAATACATTTAGACGATGTGCAGTTGGTTGATTTAAGATCTAAAAAAGATCGGCTTTTGCAAGGGTATATCGAGAACTCACAACATATCGATTTTAATTCTGATACGTTTGAATCTGATATCGAGAATTTAGATAAATCAAAACCTGTCGCATTGTATTGTAACTCTGGAAAACGAAGTGCAGAATGTGCAGAAAAATTAATAGAAGCTGGTTTTGTTAAGATCTTCGATTTAAAAGGAGGTGTATCCGAATGGAAACACAAAGGCAAAGAACTGGTGCTAGATTAGATTTTATACTGTCTAGTAATACAAAAAAAAGCAGGATTAAATTATTTCTAATTTAATCCTGCTTTTTTTTATATCAATATCTGACGGTATTTTAAGACCTGCTAACACAACGACTTGATCGCCGATTAATATTACTTGGTAAACGCAATAGAATCTCCTTCTTTTAGTTGCCAAGCGTCGGCTAAACCTGCATTCACTTCTAAAACATACATTGCAGGTTTATGCGATAGTACAGTAGTTTCGTCCATGGGTTTAGCATTTCTCGCAATGGTTACTATGGTTTTATTTGCTCCGATATAAATAATATCTAATGCAAATTGTGTATTTTTCATATAGAATCCGCGTGGTTCTTCATCAGGAAATATAAATAACATAGCATTTGTGTCTTCCATAGAGGATCTGTACATTAATCCTGTTTCACGATCGTATTCTGTATCGGCAATTTCAATATTTAGCGTTTTTACTATAGAGTCGGTTTTAGCCTTGTATAGCTGTAATTCACCTTCTTTCTGGAATGAAATTTCGGTAGGTGCAATGTTTGCTTTTTTATCGTCTTTGCAAGAGGTGCTTAATATGCAAATAGCACATACACAAACTAAAAATTTAATCGACTGCTTAATCATAATATTTAGGCTTTTTTAGATGTTCCTTTATAGACAAACATAAAGTAGAATCCAACAATTATAAATGGTATACTTAACCATTGTCCTGTGTTTAAGGCCCATGTTGCACGCTCGTCTACTTGTGCTTCTTTTACAAATTCTACAAAGAATCTAATGGTCCATAGTAATACTAAAAACAGTCCGAAAAAGAAACCAGGATTGTCTTTTTTATTGGTTTTAGTGTATAGCACCCATAGGATTAAAAAGACAAATACATAACAAGCAGCTTCGTATAATTGTGCCGCATGTCTGTAAGGGACAGCATCTAATAAGTTCTGAAATTGCGGATTGTGTGCAATAGCGTTATAAGCGCCTTTAGGATCTTTTATTCCTGTAAGTTGTACAGCCTCTCGTTTACTATATTCATCTTGAATAAAACGAACACCTAAATTAGAATCTGTTACTTTTCCAATAATTTCTGAATTGATAAAGTTTCCAATTCTAATAAAAATCGCACCTAGAGATACCGGAATAACAATGCGGTCTAAAATCCACATTAACGATTTGTAATTGTATTTCTTTCTATATAAATACATTCCTATAATAATACCAATAGCGGCACCGTGACTTGCCAAACCTTGAAATCCTGTAAATTCTAAAGTAGGATTTGTTCTAATAGGTAAGAAAATACTAAGAAAATCGTCCTTAAATAATTCAGGTTGGTAAAATATTACATGGCCTAAACGTGCACCAATCATAGTGGCTAGAACGGTGTAGATAAATAATGGATCTAAATATTCTAAAGAAACCTTTTCTTTTTCATAAATACGTTTCATAACGTACCATCCTAAAAGAAACGCGGTAACCCACATTAAACTGTAAAAATGAAGTTGGAAATTACCAATGATTTCAATTCCTGAAGTAGGATTCCAATCGAATTTTAAAAAGTGCATAGTATTTAGTTTTCAATGCGTAAATATAGACATTTGCACAAGGATTAAAAAAGAATAGCGTGTTAAGGACTATTAAAATATAGGATTTGAAAGAATAATTTAAGGAACAGGATCGTAACCAGAACCACCCCACGGATTACAGCTTAAAATACGCTTTATGCTTAACCAACCGCCTTTTATAAGGCCATGTTTTGTAAGCGCATCTTTAGTGTAGTGCGAACATGTTGGATGGTATCTGCAAGACGCAGGTGTTAATGGAGATATAAGGGTTTGATATATCTTTATTAAGAATAGGAAAGGAGCTATTAATAACCGTTTCATAGTGATATAAAAAACGGACAAGTAAAAAATGCTTGTCCGTGTTAAGTGTTTAATTTGTCGAGAATGATGTACCGTCCTTACCGTCGTTTAGCTGAATACCAACGTTTGCAAGTTCGTCCCGAATTTTATCTGATAAAGCAAAGTCTTTATTTGCTCGTGCTTCTTGACGTAATTTTATAAGTAAATCTACAGCTCCAGTTAATTTGTCTTCTCCTGTATCTGTTTGAGATCCGTGAACTAAACCTAAAATATCAAATGTAAAGGTGTTCATGGTATCTTTTAATTCCTGTAAGTCTGATGCGGTAAGCGTTGCTTTTCCGTCTTTTAATTGATTGATAAGCTTAACGCCTTCAAATAAATTCGCAATTAATATAGGCGAATTAAAATCGTCGTTCATCGCATCGTAACACTTCTGTTTCCATTCTGAAATGGTTATTGAAGATGTGCCACTCGCTTTAAGTGTCTCTATATCTGAAATCGCATCCATTAATCTGTTAAACCCTTTTTCACTGGCTAACAATCCGTTATTCGTAAAATCTAAAACACTACGATAATGAGCTTGTAACATGAAAAAACGAGCCACACTTGCACTAAAAGGTTGCGTGATGTTTTTGTTTTCTCCAGTGAAAATTTCTTCAGGAAGAATGTAATTTCCTGTAGATTTAGCCATTTTTTTACCATTCATGATTAGCATATTGGCGTGCATCCAATAGTTAACAGGTGTTTGGTGATTGCAGGCTTCTGCTTGAGCAATTTCGCATTCGTGGTGTGGGAATTTTAAATCCATACCGCCTCCGTGAATATCAAAATGTTCTCCAAGATATTTAGTACTCATCGCTGTACATTCTAAGTGCCAACCTGGAAAACCGTCGCTCCAAGGCGAAGGCCAACGCATTATATGCTGTGGTTCTGCTTTCTTCCAAAGTGCAAAATCTTGAGGATTTTTCTTATCTGTTTGGCCATCTAAAACACGTGTATTGTGAATTAGATCTTCAACGTTTCGTTTACTTAATTTACCATAATTGTTGGTTTCATTAAATTTTAAAACATCGAAGTACACAGAGCCATTAACTTCGTACCCAAACCCATTATCGATAATCGTTTTTATTAATTCGATTTGTTCAATAATGTGTCCTGTTGCCGTAGGTTCTATACTTGGCGGTAGAAAGTTGAATTTATTTAATATGTTATGGAAGTCTACCGTATAACGTTGAACCACTTCCATAGGTTCAATTTGCTCTAAACGTGCCTTTTTAGCAATACGGTCTTCGCCTTCGTCTGCATCATTTTCTAGATGTCCAGCATCCGTTATATTACGAACGTAGCGTACTTTGTAACCTAAATGTTTTAGGTAACGAAAAATGGTGTCGAAAGACATAAACGTTCTCACGTTTCCTAGATGCACATTGCTGTACACTGTAGGTCCGCAAACATACATTCCAACATTACCGTCGGTTATAGGGGTGAAAACTTCTTTTTTCCCTGAAAGTGAATTGTAAATTTTAATGCTTTGTTGCTTGTATAGCTGAGGCATGTTTTTGCTGATTTAAAATTGCGTCTCTAATTTAATGTACTCGATGAACTCTCTACGCGTGTCCTTTTCTTTAAATTTTCCTCCGAATTCGGCGGTAACGGTGCTACTTTCTATATCTCTAATACCACGCGCATTTACACATAAATGTTTAGCATCTATAATACATGCTACATCTTCTGTACCTAAAACAGCTTGTAATTCTTTTACAATTTGCATGGTTAATCGCTCCTGAACTTGAGGACGTTTCGCGTAATAATCTACGATACGATTCATTTTAGATAAACCTACAACATTTCCTTTAGAGATGTAAGCGACATGTGCTCTACCTACAATTGGTAAAAAATGGTGCTCGCAAGTAGAGTATAGGGTGATGTTTTTTTCAACTAACATCTCACCGTATTTATACTTATTGTCGAAAGTAGACGCTTTTGGTTTGTTACTAGGGCTTAAACCGCTAAAAATTTCTTTTACGAACATTTTAGCAACACGATTTGGAGTCCCTTTTAAACTGTCATCGGTTAAATCTAACCCTAATGTTTCCATAATTTGGCGAACATTTCCGTTTATAGATTTAATTTTTTCTTCATCCGAAAGTTTAAAAGCATCTGTAACCATTGGTGTGTCTGTAGCACTTCCAATATGGTCGTCTCCATAAGCGTCAAACTCTTCTATATTATTATCAAATTTCATTTTCTAAAAAAATAATATTATTTTAATCTGCAAATATAAGTAATTCAGTTTTCTTTAAGTTTGAATTGGCTAACTTATTAATTGCTGTTTGCCAGTCAAAAAGAAACAGGTCTGCATTCAAGTAGAAAACAGACCTGTTTTAGATATTTTAAGTCGGCTTTATAAAGCGAAACTTACAGAAAATGTTAAACTCGATATTTTGGTATCTAATGACGTTGCGTCTGTTAAACCTACATTATAAAGTTGATATTCTGAGTCGCGTTGCGTTTGGTCGAAAGTAACATCTAATTTTGTAGTCCCAATACTGTAACCTAATCCAACAGAATAGCCAGTTAAATCGCCAATGGTTTCTCCGTTTTTATACGGACTCTCTTCAAAGCGGTATCCGCCTCTAAAGCTAAGTTGTTTTAATCTGTATTCTCCACCTACAGCGAAAGACGAAGCACCTACTAATTCGTCACTAATAATTTGGTTTTGCGTATCAAAGTGTGAATTGTGCTCTGGTTTGAATTTTGAATTTCCGTAGTCTTTATATGCATAGTCGAAACTAATTAATCCGCTACTTCCAAAAATATAAGCCAAACTTCCAGACAGTTTACCTGGGGTTCTTAATTTGTATTCTGGATGTATATTAATAATTCTAGGATCTACAATTTGAGTAATATCTCTTCCTGCTTCTGTTCTAACGGTAGAAATATACTGAGTAGTCTCTTCTTCAATCGTATACCAGGTAGGCGAGTTGTAAGTGAATCCGACTCTTAAATTATTGGTTGCTTTGTAAATTGTTCCAACTTGGAATGAAAATCCGCCACCAATAGTAGATAAAGTGTTTTCAAAATCTACTTGCTTCACCAAAGAGTTGAAATTAGAATTAGCTTCTTCCAAGTAGGTATAGCGATCGTAATTTATAAAATGAGTATTTAAATTAAGTCCTAAATATAATCTGTCGTTTACTTGAGAGGCGAAATTTACAGCAATTTTACCGTTGTATCCTGTTGCAGAATAAATATAGTGCTGATTGAATGTTCCTGGAGCAATATTGGAAGTGTATTCTGTATTGTCGTCTTCGAAGCTATTAGGTTGTAATATATAAGATTCGTATCCTAAATACGCCTGTTGATTTTCTGAACCGTAAAATTTTCCTATTTCAGAATAGGCTTGAGAGATTGTCTCATTAGATAAGGCCGAAATTTGATCTAAACGTTTTCCTTGTGCGTTCGATAAAAAATACCCGTCAATAGAATTGGTGTTTATGCCGTGTGAAGCCCAATCGTCTTTAAAATCTTGAGTTTTGTCATAGGTAATTGCCAAAGTGAATTTTTCGAAAGAACTATTCATATTTGGATTGTAGAACACGAAAGCTGTTCCTATTTGAGTGAATTCTGTAAACGAATGAGAAAAAGAATCCTGTCCGTTAAAAAACTGAGTGTCATTGTCTACATTTATATTGGTTAACGAGACCGACATAAATGTGTTATTAAATACTGCCGATCCTGCTGGGTTAAGGCTAGTCGCCGACAAATCGCCTCCTAATGCACCAAAAGCACCACTTAAGGCTCTAAATCTTGCAGATCCTACTATGTTATCTTGAGAATATCGAACGGCGTCAGTTATGTCTTGAGCATAAAAAGCAGGCACTGTAAAGATGCCTGCTAGAATAAAAACTATTATTTTAAAATTCATTATAAAAATTATGTTTTTTAATTATTTACTATCTACCACCGCTTCTTGATGATCTTGTGCTTGATCCTGAAGATCTTGAACTGCTAGAAGATGATCGTGTTGGCGTCGAGTAACTTCTGTTGCTACTTGAAGACGATCGGGTACTGCTATTGTAAGAACGGTTACTGCTATTGCTGTTATAACTAGGTTGCGTTCTACTATAAGTATTCGAATTGTTCGCTCTGGTAGAATTATAATTTCTACTTGTACGTGAGGTTTGGTACGATCTTCTAGTCGTACTATTAGATGTATTCGTTCTAGACTGACTATTTCTAGTTAGGTTTTGATATCGACTACTGCTATTATTTGTAGATACTTTGTTTCTGGTAGAACTATAACGTGTACTGTTTAAATATCTGTTATTAGAATTATAAGCTAAACCTCTTCTGTAGCCCATATTATTTCCTCGGTATCCATTGTGGTAATAACCGTGGTTCCAATATCCAGGATATCCCCAGTAACCACCGCCACCGTAGCCCCAGCCATAACCCCAGCCTCCGCCGTAGCCCCAACCTCCATAATAAGGAGGATAATAACCACCGCCCCAGCCCCAGAAAGGTCTGTTCCAGCCAGCATAACCCCAACCATAGCCGTATCCATAACCAAATCCGCCACCATACATAAACGGATCGTTATTATAAATAGTTACAGAAACACCATCTGTTTCCTGTCCCCATCCACCATAACCGTCGTAATCGTTTTGGTTTGTATAGGTATCTGTATAAGCATTACTTTGGTATGTTTCTACATCTGTAAATACAGAATCTTGTTCCATCTCGGCATTATAACTTTCAATTTCTTGATTTTTATCTTTGAAGTAGTTTTTATAATACACATTTTCTGCAGTGTCATAATCGTCGTATACCACAACTCTGTTGTTAGGAGTGCCGTATATTCCATCGTTATTTTGCTGTGTATAATAACCTTGAGAACTTCCACATGATGAAAGCACAAGCAAGCTACAAAGCATTATAAAAAATGGAGCCTTTTGTCTTAATGTATCTTTATATCTCATATCGGGAGTGAATTTATTGTTGAACATAACAAAAATAGTTAGTTTTGCTGAACTATTTAATGTATTTAACATAGTGGCAATATTTATGCCACAACTAAGATATGAGTAAAAAACTTACAAAAAGAGCAGAAGACTACTCCAAATGGTACAATGAATTGGTAGTAAAGGCTGATTTAGCTGAGAATTCAGCAGTTAGAGGATGCATGGTTATTAAACCATATGGTTATGCTATTTGGGAAAAAATGCAAGCCGAATTAGATCGAATGTTTAAAGAGACAGGGCATCAAAATGCATACTTTCCACTATTTGTGCCTAAAAGTTTATTTGAAGCTGAAGAGAAAAATGCAGAAGGTTTTGCAAAAGAATGTGCCGTAGTGACACATTATAGATTGCAAAACGATCCTGACAATCCTGGAAAATTACGTGTAGACCCAGAAGCAAAACTAGAGGAGGAGTTGGTTGTTAGACCTACCAGTGAAGCTATTATTTGGAATACCTATAAGGGATGGATTCAATCGTATAGAGATTTACCGTTGTTAATTAACCAATGGGCAAATGTTGTACGTTGGGAAATGCGTACCCGTTTATTTTTACGTACTGCCGAATTTTTATGGCAAGAAGGGCATACAGCTCATGCTACCGAAGCAGAAGCTATTACGGAAGCGGAGTTAATGAATAATGTCTATTCTAACTTTGCAGAAAACTTTATGGCTATTCCTGTTATAAAAGGTTTAAAAACGGAAAGCGAGCGTTTTGCGGGAGCGGTAGAAACCTATTGTATTGAAGCACTAATGCAAGACGGAAAAGCATTGCAAGCAGGAACGTCTCACTTCTTAGGTCAGAATTTTGCAAAAGCATTCGATGTTAAATTTACTTCTAAAGAAGGAAAGCAAGATCACGTTTGGGCAACATCTTGGGGAGTATCAACTCGTCTTATGGGGGCTTTAATCATGACACATAGTGATGATCATGGTTTGGTATTACCTCCTAATTTAGCGCCAAACCAAGTGGTAATTGTTCCTATATATAAGACCGACGAACAATTTGATGAGGTTTCTGAAGTGGCTAATACAATTATGAGTGACCTAAGAGCCAGAAACATTTCTGTAAAGTATGATAATCGTACAACCTTTAGACCAGGTGCCAAATTTGCACAACATGAATTACAAGGCGTGCCATTGCGAATTGCGATAGGACCTAAAGATCTTGAGAATGGTACTGTGGAGTTGGCAAGACGTGATACCTTAACTAAAGAAGTTGTGGCATTAGATGCGCTTGCCGAAGTTGTAGAAGGGTTAATGACTACCATACAGAACGATCTTTATAAAAAGGCATCCGATTTTAGAGCAGAACACACTACTAAAGTGGATACTTTCGAGGAATTTAAAGATGTTTTAGAAAAAACTGGAGGTTTTATTTTAGCGCATTGGGATGGGACAAATGAGACCGAAGACAAGATAAAAGAGATTACTAAGGCTACAATACGTTGTGTTCCAGAAGATTCGGTAGAGGAGTCTGGGGTGTGTGTGTTTAGTGGAAAGCCGTCTAACAGACGTGTGTTATTCGCAAAAGCCTATTAATTTTAATTTTTTTTCAAAAAACTTTCATTTGTTGTTGTGACATTCAAAAAAGGTTGTATATTTGCACCCGCAATGGGATAATTGTTAACAACAAATCACATTGAAAGTTTTTTGAAAAAATGTTTTGCAAATAAGAAATTAAGTTTTATATTTGCACACTCAAAAAAATAATGGCCCGTTCGTCTATCGGCTAGGACGCCAGGTTTTCATCCTGGTAAGAGGGGTTCGATTCCCCTACGGGCTACAATCATTTAATAAGAAAAGATCAAAATGGCAAATCATAAGTCATCGTTAAAAAGAATTAGAAGTAACGAAGCTAAACGTTTAAGAAATAAATATCAGCATAAAACGACTCGTAATGCTATTAAGAGATTACGTGATGCTGAAACAAAGGAAGATGCACAAGCGTTATATTCTAACGTAGTATCTATGATCGATAAGTTAGCGAAGAAGAATATAATTCACGTTAACAAAGCGGCAAACCTTAAATCTGGTTTATCAAAGCATATCGCTACTCTTTAAGACATTTAGTTATATAATAACAGAAAGCTTCTCAGAAATGAGAGGCTTTTTTGTGTTTAATAGATTTCTAAAGACCGACAGTAATATTTAGAAGTTAAGGTGGGGACGTATTAAACTAAACATGGTATCTCTGCTATTGGCCTACGGTTTTGAATTAATCAGTATTACAGTGCAAAGGGATCTAAAAGCCCTTATAAATGCAAATTTGAGGTTCTTTTATATTCGGTTAAATAGTGGTGTAATTAAGTGTAATTGCATTTACAATAGTATAAGGTGATACATCTTATATTTTTTTGTTCTCGACTCCGCTCGAACACCCTGAAGAAACAAGTGTTTTACTATTTTTATCTTACATATAACCTTTTGAGATTGCTTGGATATTTTTTAATAAAATAATGTAATGTTTGTTTTCGTTCTCGACTCCGCTCGAACACCCTGTATAGATAAGACGTTTTGTTGTATTTTATCTCATGCATAACTTTTGAGATTACTTCGATATTTTTTAATAAAATAATGTCTGTATTTGTTCTCGACTCCGCTCGAACACCCTTTAGAGATAAGACGGTTTGCTGTTTTTATCTCACATATAACCTTTTTGAGATTTGTTTAAATAAGCAATATGGTGCATATTTTTGTTCTCGACTCCGCTCGAACACCGTGGAAGAACAAAGTGGTCTATTGCTTTTTAGTACATATATAACTTTTGAGATTAAGCCCTGCATAAATGTTGTATAAAAATTGTAAAAGGAAGTTCAGGGGTAGTTAAAACCAATATGCCTTTAAGCCGTCAAATTGAAATAAAAAAAATCTCAGATTATTTAAATCTGAGATTTTTAGTTTTAAGAGTGATCTACTTTAAAAGTGTGGATACTCTTTATTTGTGAATTTGGTTACTCAATAATAACGCGTTTGCTTGCAGACGTTCGGTCTGCTCCAATAACTTTAAGAATATAGATACCTGAAGCCATTTCAGAAACATCTATTGCACTATTAACTAAATTTGAAGTAGAAAGTACTCGTGATCCAATGACATTGTATAATTCTACTGAATCTATTTTAGTTCCGTTTCCTGATGAAATGTTAATGCTTGAACTTGCAGGGTTAGGGAATACTTTTAAGTTAGATGCGAATTCATTCTTGTTAATAGATAACGTTTCTCCTTCATTCGTTAATTGAACAGAATAAATAAACGTTTCGTCTTCACCGGCAGACCACGTATATTCTTTATCGTCTACAGGAGGCGTTGTAGCTCTACCAATACCTCTAAAAAGTAGTGCGATACTAGTCTCGTCTCCACTTTGGAAATCTATTTCATAAAAGTGACGATCTTGATCGCCTGGATACGATCTAATTTCTGTTACTATATTATTTGCAGGTAATTCGGCAACCGTAATATCTGAATACCCAAAACCACTTTGAGGCGCAGCTTTTGGATCTACATCAGCATCGTAATATTGAACAGTGTAATCATCAGAATACCCAGAACCCTTAAGAATTCTTATTTCTATTTGGCTTGGTTCATTTGCCTCATCTCCTTTAGAGTTCACTCTAGCTTCATAAGTAAGCTTGTAGTTTCTACCTGGGATTACAGCAACTTCTTGGTACATTAAATCAGATTCAAAATCATCAAATTTAATAGCGCGTTTAGTTGTTTCTTTTTCTTCATCGGTTAAACCTGTGGTTGAGTTTTCCGCTTGGTCTCCTAAATCTTTGTTTATCCATTGCGAACATGAGCAATCAGAACCAGAGCTTTTTTCTATTTGGTTTAAATTCCCATTTTGGATAGTTGGTTGCTCATTTTGAGCAAATACAGATAATGATGCCACTAGGCATAGTGAAAGTAAAGTTTGTTTCATAGTTTTTGATTTTAAAAGTTATGATATTTGTTTTTTTTTGATTGGATAACCAATCTGGTTAACCAAATATATAAAAAAAAGTAATGCAATCATTTTTTATTTTTAAAATCGTAATAAAACATATAAAATTTATTGAATTTGATAGATTAATCCGATTTGTAATACGAGTATGATAAATTATTAACGGATATCGGTATTTATTACAAAATCCCGTCACTGCTGGCATGAGAGACCGTTTCGTGTTGTTTAAAACAGTTAAGTTGTTGCTAATGAGTTGTAAGTGATTGTTTTTTTACTTTGTAAAAAAAATCTCAAGCGGCAGGTCACTTGAGATTTTAGTTCCATATTAAAACTATTTTACACTATACAATTTGCACTGTACTTACACCATTACTTTTCTTAGTAATTTGAACTTGCGTTGGAATACGTTCTTTTAAATTTTCGACGTGAGAAATAATCCCGATTAATTTGCCTTGAGATTGTAATGTTTCTAAAGTAGTAATTACAGTTTCTAAGGTGTTGTTATCTAAAGTTCCGAAGCCTTCATCAATAAATAAGGAATCTATTTTAACGTTTTTACTCGCCAAATCCGATAATCCTAAAGCCAGAGCTAAACTTATTATAAATTTTTCTCCACCACTAGAGGTATCAACTAGTCGCATTTGATCTGTTTGGTAATGATCTATTAAATTAAAATTAAGCTCTTCCTTTGGTTTATAGTCAGCTTCCATTTTTAACGAATAACGCTTATTTAAATTGTAAAGATGAACGTTGGCAAGATCTAATAAATGTTTCAAGGTTAAACGCTGTACGTACACATTAAATGCATCCTTAGAATTTCCTATTAATTTAAATAAGGAGCGCCAGATGTTACATTCTTTTTCTTGGTCGGCTATTTTTTTATAAATGCTCTGATTTCGGTTTCTAATTTCTTGATCTTTTCTAAATGCTTCCTTAATCTGACCTTTGGCCGTAGAAAACCCATCCCGTTTTGCTTTTAATTCGCTTAATGCCGATTTACTTTCTGCTTCCGAAATTTCAAAGTTTTTAGCAAGTTTTAATTTTTCTAAGGCTTTTTTATGTTCGCCTTGTAGTGTTTTTAATTTAAGCTGATTCTCCTGTAATCGTTGCTTCGCTTGCGTAAGCCTTTGTTTGTCTTCTGGGTTTAGAAGGGCTTTTTCTATTTCTTCTTTGCTTAAGAAACTGCTGTCTTTTAACTGGGATTTTAGAGTCGTGTCTAGGACTAATTTTTCTTTTGCTAAAGTTTCTAGCTCGGTTACATGCGATTTTAGTAAGGTTTCTTTTTCTCGTCTTAGATCTAAAAGATTTTGTAATTCTTTTTTAGAGGATTCAAGTGTTTTAGTTAATTGAGTAACGGCGTCCGATAATTGCATTCTTTTGCCTTCTACGGTGATTTCAATAGGTAAAATAGCAATACGATCTACCTTTATTTTTTCGGATTTTAGTCTACTTTCTTCTAAAGCTTTTGTGTATTCTTTTTCAGAATTGATATGCGCCAGCATCTGCTTATCCAGATGTTCCAATGAAGCGTTAGTGATATTGATTTTTCCTTTAAGTGCTTCTAGGTCTTTTAGAGTGCTATTGAAATGGCCTATTTCTTTTTCTAAGTCTGCAATAAAGGTGTTTATGCGATCTATTTCCGGTAATTTATAGTCGAATTTAGATAATCTCGAAATTAAATCTTGTTCCAGAGCGGTGGTTGTCTGAGTTAATAAGGTCATAGATTTTTGCCTGTGATTAATTTCTTCATTAGCATTTTTAATCGTTTCACTTAGCGTTGCATCTTTTGTTTTTAAACTTTCAATCGCTGCTTTTAATGTATCACGTGTTTTAGATAAACCGTCTTTTTTAGATTGTAATTTCTGCGTAGCTGTTATGGTTTCGTCTAAAGCGTTTAAAGTGTTTTTACATGTATTTAACGCTGCGTTTATTGTTTCTAAATCGGTTAATTCACAATGTAATGCTAACGATTTTGCTTTTAACTGAAGTGTTGCAATATCTGCACTAATGGTTTTTATTTGAGCGGTGTAATTCTCAATTTGTGTTTGTAACGCGACTTCTTTTTTCTCTAAAGTAGATTTAGACGCCGTTAGGGTGTCTAAGTGTGCACGTCGTTTTTGTACTTCTAAATCAGATTTAGATACACCAGCAGTGTCCATGTGTTCTGCAAACGGATGTTCTGTAGAACCACATAATCCACATGGTTGTCCAGGTTTTAAATGCTTCCGATCGGTTTCGTATTTAGCTATGCTTTTCTCTAATTCTAATATTTTTTCGGCATCGTTAACTGCCGTGTTTTGTACCGCTATTTGCTTAGTTAAGGTTTCTAATTCTGTTTGAAACTGTTTTAACTCTAAGCGTTGTTTTTGCTTGTTAGCTGTGTGTTTTTGTAAACTAGCGGTTTCTTTTAACGCGTCTTCGGCATAGTTTTTAAACTGTTTCCAATTGGATTCCGTTTTAGACGTTTTATCTTTTTTAGATATTAAATCGGATAATTTATGTTTATCTAACTCAAGAGAAATAGAATGTATGTCTTTGGTTATCCTTTCAATTTCGAATTCAGATTTTTTAAGTAAGGTTTTGTTTTTGTCTAATTCTGAAGTCGTTAATGCAATAGTTTTTTTCTTGTTAGTAATAAAATCAGCATGCTCACTCAACGTGTTTTTAGAACTCTTTAAAGTGGATAATTTTGATGCCCAATTAGATAATTCGGCGTCCACTTCTACTAAATATTTGCTCTCAGAAACAAACCGTGCTTTGGTTTTAAGTTCTGATTCGGTTAGTGCTAAAGCTTTAGAATCTTCAAATTGTTCCTTTTTAGTCGTGTTAATCTCTAGTTTTAAGGAGTCTAATTTTTTTTCAGATTTTAATTGATCTTCCGTTTCTACTTTTAGTGCACTATCTAACTTTGTAATGATGTCAAATTTAGGTTGCCAGTCGTTAAATTCTTTTTTAGCGACTTCTAACAATGCGTTTTGTTTTGTGCTTAATGTTTCTAAAGCTTCAACTTTAGGCTTTAGTGCAGTGACTTCTGCTTGCAGTTTTTCTAATTGGTTTGCTTTCTCGGTGCTGTGTTTTTTATTCGTATTAAAATTCTGAATGAGTTCTTTAAATGGTTCCGCTTTTTCATTTAAGTCTAATAACTCAAATTCCTGTTTGTTTTTTTCAAAATGACTTGAAATAATAGTCGCATGTTCCTCAAGTTGTTTAGACTGAACTGCTAATTCTTCAGATTTAACATACCAAGTTACTATCTGTTGCAATGCCTCTAATTTGCTTTCAGATTCTTTTAATTGAGTATCGAGCGCTTTATCTCTTTCGTTTAAATCGTTTTTAGCCTCATCGGTTAATACATCATCTGCATTAATCTTAGCTTGGATCTCTTTTAATTTGTTTTCTTCTAAAGATCTGCGCTCTAAAATGCCTTGTCCGATTTTTTTATAAATCTCTTCGCCTGTAATTTGCTCTAAAAGCTTTCCTTTTTCTGTGCCTTTAGCCGATAAAAATGAAGCAAATTCGCCTTGAGCAAGCATAACAGATCGTAAAAACTGACCGTAATCTAATTGTGTCACCGTTATGATGTCGGCAATAACAGCGCGTTTTTGTGACGATAAAATGGTGTTTGTGGTTAGATTCTTTAAACTCACTTCTTCCTGCGGATTGGCATACGGGCGCCCTGTAGTAGGGTGCGCTAAACGCATTTGCCAGGAGGCTTCGTAAATGACATTTTCGTTTTCGAAAGTGACACGACTAAAAGCATGGTTGGCACCGTGACTTACAACATCTAGTAATGTTCCTTTAGAATTGTTAAATCGAGGTACACTGTGGTATAAGGCGATAGTAATAGCATCTAAAATAGTGGTTTTTCCTGCACCAGTAGATCCTGTGATGGCGAATAAACCTACATCTTTAAAACGGTCGTCTTCAAAATTTATAATGCTTGGCGTATCCGATTTTAAAGAATTTATATTCTGTAATTCTATTTTTAAAATTTTCATGACTAAATGCGCTTATTGGTTTTTAACGGCTTGTAGGATTTCTTCAAACGCATCCATAACTTGCGGGTTTTTGTCTAAGTCAAAATCCATTTCTTTACATTTTAGTTTAAAAACTTCTGTAGGTTGTAATTCTTTAATCGATTTGCTGTTCGCTAATAACTCTTCGATACCTTTAATTTTTCGTTGCTTTTTTAAAGATATTTTTAAAATTTCGAAGGCATAATTTTCAGCTTCTTTTTTTAATTCGTCTGTATTTACCGAATGTGGCTCGTCCAGTACAATTTCTATCCAAGGTGTTAAATTAAAACCGTTAGACTCTATTTTTGGAAATTGAGAAATGCAATCCTGAAGTGTTCCCGATAATCTTTGAATATTTCTAAAGTTGGGAATAATATCATCTGTAATCGCCGTGATTTTATTTTGTTCTAGTGTGAGTAGTATCACTTTTTTATCGTAATCAATCTCACTAAAACTTAATACGTTAGGCGATCCAGAATATCTCACTTTTTGATTTCCTCCAATAATTTGTGGTCTGTGTAAATGGCCTAGTGCAACATAATCGAAGTAGGAAGGAAAGTCTTCTTCTCCGATATGGCCTAGTGTCCCAACATATATGTTTTGTTCACTATCCGATACAGAACCTCCCATGGCAAACAAATGCCCCATAGCTATTACAGGTGCTTCAGTAGTATTCATTTCTTTACATTGTGTAGCAACTTTAACGTAATGCTGTATTAAAGCCGTTTTATATTTGTCTGTTAGCTCTTCAAATGTTTCGCCTGCCGTGGCACGCCTAATATCGCCATCGCGTAAAAAAGGAACAGCGCCTATAATGACTTTTTCGTTATCAATATTAATTTCAAAAACTTCATCTTCTATATGTTCCGAAGCCTTTCCTACGACATATATAGATAGTGCTTTTAGTAAATCTTTTGGTGCATTTAAGGTGCCTGGCGAATCGTGATTTCCTCCTGTGATTATTACCGACTGGCAGTTTGTATGCTGAAGTTTCATTAAAAAATTATAATACATGTGCAAGCTTTGATTGGATGGCGAACCGCTATCAAACACATCTCCCGAGATTAGCAAAACATCTATATGTTGAGTTTTAATGTAGTCTTCCAGCCAGCCCAAAAACAAGAGTTGTTCTTCTACTTGAGATTGTTCGTGTAATCGGTGTCCTAAATGCCAATCGGCAGTATGAAGTATTTTCATGTCGTTTAAATTAATATTTACACATTTTACATGTCTTTCAACATAAATGGTCAGAAAAGGGAGGTATTAGTAATGTCTAAATTAGTAATCTATTCATTAATTATTCAAACATAATGAACCTTCTTTTTAAAACGAAATATTTAATACTGATAGATTTTAATTGTAATCGACTTTTTAATGGAAGCATAAATGGAGGTGAGATGCATCCATATCCGTATGCGAAGTGATAACCTATTCTCGCTCAGATGTTTTGAATGCTATTAGCTAAAGAATGGTTTTGTATTGTTTTTTTAAAATAATTTCGTAAATGTTAACAGCATGCCTATCTTTGTGCCAACAATTAAAATTTAAACAAGTTAAATATGAAAAAACCCACTATCGGATTTATCGGACTAGGCCTTATGGGAGGTAACATGGTTGAAAATCTTCAAAAGAGAGGTTTCGAGCTAACCGTAATGGATCTTAACAAAGACGAAGTTGCAAAAGTTATCGCTCGCGGTAATGCTACTGAAGCGGCTACACCAAAAGAATTAGCAGAAAAAAGTGATATCATAATGTTCTGTCTTACGACTTCTGCTGTTGTAGAAAAGATTGTTTATGGTGAAGAAGGTATTTTAGCTGGTATTAAAGAAGGTGCTGTTTTAGTAGATTTCGGAACTTCAATTCCTGCTTCTACAATTAAGATTGGTAAAGACTTGGCTGAAAAAGGTGCAGGTATGATTGATGCTCCACTTGGACGTACACCAACTCATGCCAAAGATGGATTACTTAACATTATGGCCGCTGGAAATAAAGAGACTTTCGAGAAAGTTAAGCCTGTTTTAGACGAACAAGGTGAAAACGTATTCTATTTAGGAGCTCTTGGTGCTGGACATACAACAAAGCTTATTAATAACTTTATGGGAATGACAACTGTAGTGGCTATGTCTCAGGCTTTCGCAGCAGCGAAACTTGCAGGAGTAGACACACAACAATTGTTTGATATCATGTCTTCTGGACCATCAAATTCTCCGTTTATGCAATTCTGTAAGAATTATGCAGTAGATAACGTAAGTGATTTAGGATTCTCTATTAACAATGCAAATAAAGATCTTGGATATTTTGTTCAAATGATGAACGATCTTGGTTCTAAATCTGCAATTGCAGAAGCGACATCTTCTAACCTTAACGCAGCAGTAGCCGCAGATATGGGTAACGGAAATGTACCAGAAATCTTTGATTATTTCGTGAACTTGAAAAAATAATTCAAGACCCTAAATTTGTAAGAAAGGAATCTGCTTTTATTAGTCAGATTTTATACAAAAACAGGATATATAAAAAATTGCGTGTTTGTAAGTCATTATTTTCTTAGGAAAAACGGACTTTTAAAACACGCAATTTTTTTTAATTAGAATATTAAAGCCTTTGCTTACTATTCGCTTTTATTCTTTACATAAATGAGTTTATGTTTACTTTTTTGATTTACTCTTTGGTCTATTTCGAACTCTCCAATAGATTTAATTAAAGGAGTTAGTTTTTCGAAACCATAGTTTCTAGAATCAAAATTGGGTTGCTTTTTTTGAAGTAAGCTTCCAACATCACCAAGAAATGCCCATCCGTCTTCGTCTGATAAATCAGAAATAGTTGTAGCGATAAGTTTGGTAACCTTAGGCGTGATTTTATCGATACTATCTTTTACGTGATCTTTCTGATTAATATTTTCTTTCTTTTCGGTTTCGGTTTGCTTTCTTATTATTTCGATGTAAATAAATTTATCGCAAGCCACGATAAACGGATTTGGTGTTTTTTTCTCACCAATCCCTATCACTTGCATACCCGCTTCTCTTAATCTGGTTGCTAATTTAGTGAAATCACTATCGCTAGATACTAGGCAAAATCCGCTTACTTTTTCATTGTAAAGAATGTCCATAGCATCAATAATCATTGCAGAATCGGTCGCATTTTTCCCTGTGGTGTAGGCGTACTGTTGGATTGGAGTAATGGCATTTTGTAACAATAAGTTTTTCCATTTAGATAGATGTGGGCTCGTCCAGTCTCCATAAATTCTTTTAATGGTTGGATTCCCATATTTTGCGATTTCTTCCATCATTTCCTTAACGTCGGCAGATGGTATATTGTCTCCGTCTATTAATACGGCTAAATTCATATTCAAGTTGTTTTTTTTGTAAGTCTTCGTTTTAATACTGAAGTTGCTTTTTATCGAATTACATATTCTAAGCAGAGGAACTAATTTAGCGAAAAAGGAACGAATAAGAATGAATTTAGAAGGAATTTAATAGCAGACTATAAATAAGACTTCTGATATCTTTACTTGGATTAAGTAATTGGACTATTTTAAATAATTAAATATACATACCGGAACTTAAAGGAAGAAGTAGGTAAATTATTTAACAATTAACTAAAGGTAAGTTTACAGAAATAAAAAAGCTTCCAATTTCTTGGAAGCTTTAATGCTCTAGTGACCTCGACTGGATTCAAACCAGTAACCTCTTGAGCCGTAATCAAGACGATATACTTTTGTTTATTACCTGTTCTTTACCAAAAAACACAAAAACCCCAACAAAACAAAGACCTAACACAAATAAACCATATTTTAACTATCCTTACATTACTGTTTAATACCATGAAAAGTGTGAATATTGTGTGAATACAATTATCTTTGTTTCAAATAATAAATATGGCTTACAACATCTCAATTTACCACGAAACAAGACGAGTAAAGGAAAATGGCAAATTTTCAGTTAAAATTAGAGTTTACAACAAGCACGATAACAAAAAAACGGTACGATACTTCACCACAGGAATTGATTTAACTGAAAAAGAGTTTGAAACAATTTGGCTAAACCCTGAAAACAAAAACTTAAGAGGCACAAACAAAGAAATAGAATTAAAGCTAAGAGCTATAGAAAAAAGAGCTAATGACGAAGCTCAAGCGATGTCTGTTTTTGACTTTTCTAAATTTGAAACAAAGCTTTTTCGCAAATCCACAGATAAAAACAACATTAAGTACTATTTCAATCTAGCAATTGAAAAAAATAAAAATATAGATAAAATTGGTACAGCAGAAAGTTATAGATATACTCTTAATTCTTTAGCTAATTTTAGCGAGCTAATTAATAAATGTAACATTGAAAAATTAACATTTAATGAAATTACAGTGGAATGGCTAAAAGCTTATGAGAAATTCATGATTAACAAAGGTAAAAGCTATACTACCATAGGAATTTACACAAGAACACTTCGAGCAGTTTTTAATAATGCTATAGAGCAGAACGATATTAGCAATGACATATATCCTTTTGGAAAAAACAAATACAAAATTCCACGTACCAAAAAAGTTAAGAAGGCACTTAACAGTATTCAGCTTAAAGCATTATATGAATCTAAGGTTGAAAACAATAAAGAGGAAGAAGCCAAAGACTTCTGGTTTTTTAGCTATGCTTGCAATGGAATGAATTTAAAAGATATTGCATTACTCAAATATTCAGATATTGATGACAATAAGTTTAAATATTATAGAGCAAAAACTTTCGACAAGTCCTCAGAAAAAACAGAAATCACTATTTACCTAACTGACTTTACAGCTAAAATTATAGAAAAGTACGGTAATGAAAACAAAAATGGGTTTGTCTTTAATATAATAAGTAAAGAAGACGATATCAATACTCAGTACAAAAAAATAAAAAACTTCAATCGCTACATAAACGATCACATAAAGAGAATAGCGAAAGCAAACAATCTACCATTAGATTGTAGTTTTTATTGGGCACGTCATTCTTTTGCAACGAATTCAATTCGTAAAGGAGTAACAATGGAATTCATTAGCGAAGCTTTAAATCATAGTGATCTTAATGTTACAAAAAATTATTTCGCTGGCTTTGAAGATGAAGCAAAAAAGGAATTTGCTGATTCTTTACTCGACTTCTAAAAAAAAAATATTTGTTTTTAGAACTGCATTTACTACACTTACTACATTATTTTAAAAAATAATAATTGTTTTTTAAACTACATTTAGTACATCTACTACATTAATATTTAAAATAAGTTAACTTGAAAAGTATAAAGATTACAAAAGATTTTTTAGAAGAACTAAAAGGACATAGGGGATTTGGATGGGATTTTGATAATGATTTATTTTCTAAGGATGAGTGTTTTGATGAGATTGTTCCGAAAAAATTATGTCATTATAACCTAATAACTACACATTCAATTGATACGAGTATTTTGAGGTATTATGGGGAGGGTGTTTTTGGTTATGATTATTTTTTAGAGAAACCAGACAATTTAGAAGTACTTGAGGCTTGGGATATTTATAATAATAAGGTAGATCCGTTTCCATTTAAAATTTTTGGGGCTTATCATAATAGAGGTGCATTTTGTGAAGGAATTAGTGCTATTTTAAATCATAAAGGAAGGACTAATGTTGATGGTAAGTATGATTTGAATAACTTGAATGACTTAAAACCTTGCTTTGAATTATATGCTAAAGGTTTTAAGAAGGGGTACGAGGATTTTGAAGATAAATTTATAACCCCTTATTTATTTAAATATAGTGATAAAGAAGATTATTTAATTAAAGTATTTGAGTATGTAACATCAGGGGGAGATTTTAGATTGAACTGGACACAGCATATAAGTTTTATCTCAGCCATTGGGGATTATAAGAATAAAGTAGGAGCTTTTGAAGCAGGGAAATATGAAGGGCGTTTTTATAGAGCTTGGAGTATTATCTTTTCACAAAATATATTGTTTGCACCATTGTTTAAGAACTATATGAACAAGAATGATAATAATTTTGAAAATGATAGGGGTATAAAAAAAGCCGATTTCTTAGAAAAAAGAAATAATCTTATACCAGATGTTAGTATTTCTGATGTGTATAATTTTTTTAGTGTGTTAGTTGAGAAACCAAATAGGAAAGGTGTTTATTATCTAAGTGAAGATAAATTATTGATTTTTATTAAATCTACATTTGTAGATAAAGAGCCAATACTACAATCCTTTGATGTTCCTTTTAGTAGGGATAAAAAAGATGTGAGAAGTGTATTCAGAAAATTTCAAGATTATTGTTATAAATATGAATACAACAAAACAAATGTAAATACTAAGTATTTTGGAATAATGAATAAATCTTTTAAAGGGTTTTCCGAGATATCAGATTATAAAAAATGGCATGAAACTAATAATGCTATACCGATAAAACAATTATAAAAAGATAAATTATAGCCTTTAAGAGTTATAATAAAGGGGAATAGGGTTATCTGATTTATAGAATAGCAATAAACTGATACCATTGTAGTGAACATAAAAATATAAACTACTATGGGTAAGGAAGTGCCAAGTTTTACAGAGACTCAACTTGATGTTATTGAGATAAAACGTTCAAATATTAAAATTTTAAATTTTTTACATCAATGGGAGCAAGTTAAAAACGAAGAGGAAGAGCTTAAAAATATTGATGAAATATCCTTATTTACAGGGTACACAAAAAAGACCATCTACGGTTACTGTCAGAAAAAACAAATTCCACATTACAAAAAAAATGGTAGGCTTTTCTTCTTTAAGTCTGAAATCATAGACTGGATCCAGTCTGGAAAACAAAAAACGATAGCTGAGATTGAAGTTGAAAATGATGATTTTTTTGCTGGTAAAAATAAAAGGTCGAAGTAATGAGAGAGCATTACAACAACCTTGATAAAATAGAACAGCAATATAAGACATGTAACCAACAATTACAAAAAGAAGGTGAATTAGAAATTGGAATTGAAGAAATTCTTAATGAAACTGAAACTCTTTTAAATAAGACAGCTAGTGATCTTCAAGTATTGAAGAATAATCAAGCAGATAATATTTTAAAAGAAATACATGAAGGTATAGAGCCTGTTGCTTTTAGTGTCTATTGTGAAGAGAATAAACTTCGAAAAAAGCATTTTTTAGTTGCTTGCGTAGAAATATTATTGGAATTAGTAAATAAAGACGACTATAGTCTTTGTAGAAAAAACAAGTTTATTTATTTGTATAATTCTGAGTATTGGGAAGTTATAAGCGTAGTTGATTTTAAAGATTTTTTAGGAGATGTTGCTTTGAAAATGGGAGTTGATAAATTTGATGCTAAACATCATCTATTTAAAGAAGATTTGTATAAACAGTTTTTATCAGATGCACGCTTAAAAGAAGTTGAAAGTAATGGAAGTACGACACTTGTGAATTTGAATAACGGAACTTTTGAAATAACACCTACCAAGCAAATTTTAAGAGAGTTTAGAAAGTCCGATTTCCTTACCCATCAACTACCATTTGATTTTAAAAGTGAGGCAAATGCACCGCAGTTTCAAATGTTTTTAAATGAAGTGTTACCGGAACAAGAATTACAAGATATTTTAGCAGAATATTTAGGTTATATTTTTGTGAAAAACAATGTTTTAAAACTAGAAAAGGTGCTGCTTTTGTATGGTGCTGGAGCAAATGGTAAAAGTGTTTTATTTGAGATAATGATGGCTTTATTAGGTAGTCAAAATGTTACAAATTTTTCATTAAATAGGTTAACTGACGATCAAGGAAATTCTAGAGCGCAATTAGGGGGTAAATTACTTAATTATTCAAGTGAAATTAATGGGAAGCTTGAAAGCAGTATTTTTAAACAATTAGTGTCAGGAGAACCTGTAGAAGCTAGATTTCTTTATAAAGACATTCAGATTATGACGGACTATGCAAGGCTTATGTTCAACTGTAATGAGTTACCAGGAAAGGCAGAGAATACGAATGCTTATTTTAGGAGACTTCTAATTTTACCTTTTAGAGTTACTATTCCTCCCGAAAGACAAGACAAGGATCTTTCGAAAAGAATCATAAAAACAGAGTTGTCAGGTGTTTTTAATTGGGTTTTGAATGGCTTAACGCGATTATTGAAAAATAAAGATTTTACTCAAAGTAAGATTGTAGAAGAAGAAGTTTTACAATATAAAAAAGAAAGTGATAGTGTTTTAATGTTCTTGGAAGAAGAAGGGTATTCTATTTCTTTTGATAAAACAAGTCCACTTAAGAGTGTTTATATTGAATATGTGGATTATTGCAAAATGAATCATTATACAGTTTTTTCTAATCAGAATTTTTCAAAAAGATTAAAGGCAATGGGATATAAATTGGGTAATCGAAAAAGCTATGGGTTTCCTCTTTTTATAACTAAAAATATATCTAATTAAATGAAAATGTTTAGATATAAATTAGAACCATATAAAGGAATGAAAACTCGTTTTTGTTGCCCTAAATGTGGTAAGAAGAATGTGTTCACTAAATATGTAGATACTGAAAGTAATGCTTATTTAAATGAATTAGTTGGTTGTTGTAATAGGATGCTAAAATGTGGCTATCACTATAAACCTAGGGAGTATTTTCAAGATAACAATATTTCATCTGCTATAAGTTTTAAGTCTAAAGGAATCGGTGATAAAAAATCGAAACTGAAAACTAGTTTTATAGCTATTGATATGATGCAGAAAAGTATGTCTGGAAAGAATTATTTTATAGACTATTTAGCAAGTCTTTGGGATGTGGAAACGGCTAATTTTTTAAAAGAAAAATACAATATTGGTACATCAAAATATTGGAGTGGAGCTACAGTATTTTGGCAAGTGGATAAAGAAAGAAGAGTAAGGAGCGGAAAAATTATGCTCTATAATCCTAAAAGTGGTAAAAGAGAAAAAAAACCATTCAATCATATCAATTGGGTTCATAGCGTTTTAAAACTGAAAGACTTTAATCTTGACCAATGTTATTTTGGTGAACATCTATTGGTTGAAGATAAGAACAAGCCTGTTGCTATTGTTGAAAGTGAAAAAACAGCTGTAATATCTAGTATTTATTTGCCGGAATTTATTTGGCTTGCCTGTGGGAGTGTAAATAATTTGAATGCTTCAAAAACAAAATGCTTAAAGGGTAGGAGTGTGATTTTATTTCCAGATTTGAAATGTTTTGACATTTGGAATGATAAGATTCCAACATTTACAAATTTAGCAACTTTTAGAACGTCTACTTTATTGAGAGATTATGCTACTGAAAAGGAAAAAGATATGGGGTTGGATTTAGCTGATTATTTAGTCAGAATTAAACCTTAATTATTTTAAATAAATTGGGTGCCCGAGAAATAATAAAGCAAGATATGTGTTTTTTACTCTTGTTTTATTTCTCGAATACATTTATATCCAAATATTTTTATAGCTATATGTTCTTATATATTTATAACATTATATCGAAATAGATTTATACCAATGTACTCTTATATTCTTATACCATTATAGCTTTATATAGAGATACTTTTATATCAATGTATTCTTATAACATTATATTTTAAAGCTTTGAGATAAGTTGTTTAAAAAGATTATTTCTATAAGTGATTGGCTGTTTTTAGATAATAATATTATTAAATGAGTTCTGTAAATATTTATTTTAAAATTATAAGTGGAAGATATGCTTTTCTAATCTTGCTTTATTATTTCTCGTTAATTTCAAGTGGTAATACACAGTGGGTAAATACATTGAAATGTCAAGTGCAAGATGTACCACTTTCCGTACAATTTTGCAAATTGCGGAAAATGGATTCTTGCTTACTATCGTAAGAGTGCTTTTTTCGGAACTCAAAAACCTTTAAAAAAACAATGGCAAATAAAAAGATTAGAAGAATTGAATTAAGGGTAGATGATGCCAGAAAAGAAAATAGTTAGAGATTTGTAAATATGAAAAATCAACACTAACTGATTTTATAATTACTAGGGTGGAGGGGAATATAACACGTTAAGATATTAAAATTATTGAGGGGTTATTTGAAAAAATTGTAGTAAAAAGAATCAAGGTTGACAGTAATACTAACCAAGTTTCAATGAATATTAATATTTCTCAGAATGTAAGTAACAAGAATTTGTTCCGTTTTATAGAACTTTTATCTGAATACAATTTGATAATTCACGGACAAAACAATAGCTAAGGTTTACTCTAAAAATCCAAGAGTGAGTTTGTTCAATCTATCTGATAATTATGGTAATTTTATATAAATATATAAGCATTGGGTGCCGCCTGCCGCTAAGGCTCATTTTAAAAATCAGTTGATTTTTTAGGGTTAAATTGCAATAAAAATCAACTGATTTTTAAAACGGAAAAAACTATACCTCTTCAGGTGTAAAAATCGCATTAAACCACAAAGTATACCCTTAGGGGTGTAGTGTTAATTATTTTTGTTATATTGTACCCATAAAGGTATATTATGAATAACTGGGATAGAGAAAATGACATTGCCCAATTTGTAAGGAATAGACGCAAAAGCGCAAAACTAACACAAGTAGAATTGTCCGATTTTACTGGAGTAGGTTTACGTTTTGTTCGCGAACTTGAACAAGGAAAACCAAACTTAATGTCGGATAAAGTAAATCAAGTACTCTTATTCTTTGGACACACATTAACACCAACACCTATAAGCGATGAGACAAGGAGAAATATGGGTAAATAATACACTTGCAGGTGTTTTAACTGAAGGTGACAATGATTATAATTTTGAGTATAAAAAAGCATACTTAGAAAAAGAAGGTGCAATGCAAGTTAGTGTAACCCTGCCTCTACAAAAAGAGCCTTTTAAATCTGAGCAATTATTTCCTTTTTTTGATGGTTTAATCCCCGAAGGTTGGTTGCTAGATATTGCACAAAAAAACTGGAAAATAAACCCAAGAGATCGTATGGGATTATTATTAACTACATGCAGAGATTGTATTGGTAATATTAGCATAATAGAGAAAGTATGAAGTATTGCTTAGCTTGTCTTAAAAAACTAAATAAAGGAGATAATAATTATCACCAAAAATGTCTTTCAGATTTCTGGCAAGAAGATACGCCTGTCCTAGAACTAGATTATGAGTTATCTCAAATCGACGATTTAGCGAAAGAAAACGTAGCACAAAGAATTATTGTCACAGGTGTACAACCTAAATTATCATTAGGCTTTACAGAAGAAAACACTCAAAATCGACTAACTATTGTTGGAGCGCTAAACGGAAGATATATTTTAAAACCGCCTTTTCAATTATACCCACAAATGCCAGAGATTGAGGCTTTGTCCATGTTGTTAACCCAAGCTTGTGGTGTAGCAACAGTTCCTTTTTTATTAATTCCTTTAAAAGATGGATCGTTAGCATATTTAACTAAGCGTATAGATCGTAATACCACTGGTGAAAAATATCCAATGGAAGATGCTTGTCAATTTACAGAACGGTTAACAGAACATAAATATCGAGGTTCTTATGAGCAAATAGCAAAAGGAATTCTTCGATATACTCAAAACCCTTTACTGGAAACCGTAAAATTTTATCAGCAAGTCATTGTATCTTTCTTAATTGGGAATAATGATATGCATCTAAAGAACTTTTCTATAATAGCCAATGATAGTAAACATTATGAATTGTCTCCTGCTTATGATATGGTAGCTGTAAAAATGTTAATTCCAGAGGATCAAGAAGAATTAGCGTTAAATCTTAACGGAAAAAAGCGAAAATTAAAACGTGAAGATTTTAATGAAGCTATGTTAAAAGCTCATATTCCACAAAAAGCAATTGAAAACCTTTGGAAACGTATCGAAAAAGGAATAGGAAGTTGGGGAGCGTTAATTGATAATAGTTATCTGAATGACAGAAATAAAGAAGGTTTAAAAGAAATAATAAATAATAGAGTACAACAAATACAGGTTAATAATCAGATGTTAAATCTATTTAATAATAAAAAATAAATTTAAATGGCAACTAAGTTTTTTACAAATAGCGGTGACAATACTCTACTGAATAAATTTGATGGTATTTTCAAAAATACATCGGTACATTATTTTGATGCGCTCGTTGGATATTTTAGGTCTTCAGGGTACTTTCAAATAAGAAAATATTTACAGGATGTAGATCAAATAAGAATACTAGTAGGTATTGATGTTGACCATTTAATAAGTGAAGCGGCACGAAAAGGACTAGAATTCAATTTTAATACAGAGGTTACAAGACTAGAATTTATCAGAGAATTTAAAGAAGATATTCAGCAAGCAGCATATCAAAAAGATGTCGAAGAGGGGATAATTCAATTTATTGAAGAAGTAACTTCTGGTAAAATTCAAATTAAAGCTCATCCAGACAAGAACATTCACGCTAAAATTTACATATTCAAACCTGAAAACTGGAATGAGCATAATAGTGGTTCAGTTATTACAGGTTCAAGCAATCTTAGTGTATCAGGATTAGATAGAAACTTTGAATTTAATGTAGAATTAAGAGATTACGATGATGTTGTTTTTGCAAATGAAACTTTTGAAAGTCTTTGGAAAGAGGCAATAGACATATTGCCAACTGAAATTGAAAGCGTAAAAAAAGACACATACCTAAATGATTCGTTCACACCTTTTGAGCTATACATTAAACTTCTTATAGAATACTTTGGTAAGAGTATTGAGTATGATCCAGAGTCAATAGCTGATTTGCCAAAAGGGTACAAAAAGTTGGCTTATCAAATGGATGCTGTAAATGATGGATATGCCAAATTATTTAAGCACGATGGTTTTATTCTTGCAGATGTTGTTGGTTTAGGTAAAACTATAATTGCGACGATTATAGCCAAGAAGTACTATTTTAGTAATGGTTATCGTACCAAAATATTAGTTATTCATCCACCAGCACTTGTGAAAGGCTGGACGAAAACCATTAGAGATTTTGAAGTACCTGGAGTTGAATTTATAACAAATGGTAGCTTGCATAAAATAAAGCATCCTGAAGACTACGATTTAATTATAGTCGATGAAGCTCATAAATTTCGTTCTGACGAATCTGAGATGTTCCATCAACTACAAAAACTATGTAAAACACCTAGAAAGCGAAAAGGCAATGATGGTAGTGATAAGAAAAAAGTCATATTAGTTACTGCGACCCCACTTAATAATAGACCTGAAGATATCAGAAACCAATTATATTTATTTCAAGACGCAAAAAAATCAACACTAGAAGTTGGAAATCTACAACGTTATTTCAGAGATCACATAGAAGATTATAGAAAATTAAAACACGAACGTGATCACGATAAAATTGCTAAAGGTGTAAAAAAGATTTATAAAGAGATTCGCGAAAAAGTATTAGAATCTATTATAGTTAGGAGAACAAGAACAGACATTAAAAACACACCTGAATACTGGCAAGATATAATTGACCAAGGTGTAACTTTTCCTGATATTGTTCCACCTAAACAAATTCTTTATGAGTTAGATGAACATACAGATAATCTTTACGACCTTACATTAAAGACCTTAAAAAAAGAAAGTAAGGATTTAGGATATTATAGATATCAAGCTATTAAATTCCTTAGACCAGAAGCTAAAGACGCATATCAAAAAGCAACAGGTGTTAACCCGAGTCAAGCAGACAGGATATCAGATCAGTTAGCACACATTATGCGTATACTTTTAGTAAAAAGGATAGACAGTAGTTTTCACGCTTTTAAAATGAGCTTAGGTAGATACTACGATGCGAATAGGGCTATGCTTAAAATGATTGAAAATGGTATAATTTACATAGCGCCAAAAATAAAAGTGAGTGATTTTATTTTAAATGAAAATGAAGCTGAACTAGAAGAAATATTAAGGAATGCAGAAGATACTGAAACAATTAACGCATATCCAGTAGAAGATTTTTATGAAGAGTTTCTGCAGGGAATCAAAGACGACCATACTACACTTGAAAAATTAAAGGCAAAATGGGACGAAGTTACAGGTGATCCAAAGTATGACACCTTCGTTCATAAGATTAATAACGAATTAATGGATTCTAATATTAATGATAATAAAAAACTTTTAATCTTCTCTGAATCAAAAGAAACAACGACATATTTATACGAGAAACTAAAGCAAGACGGTTTTGATAGAATATTGAGTGTAGATAGTTCTAATTCAAAAGACCTAAGTACAGTCATAGCTCAAAATTTCGATGCAAATCAACCTATTGCAGATCAAAAAAATGATTACGATATTATTTTAACAACAGAAGTATTAGCTGAAGGAGTTAACCTGCATCGATCTAATATCATATTAAATTATGATATCCCTTGGAATGCTACTAGACTTATGCAACGTATTGGACGTGTAAATAGAATTGGTACTGAATCATCTAAAATCTACATTTATAATTTCTTTCCTACTTCAAGAACCGATAGTGAAATTGACTTAAATAAAAAGGCATATATGAAGCTTCAAGCATTTCACTCGGCTTTAGGTGAAGATAGTCAAATTTATTCGACAAGAGAAGAATTTGATTCTTTTGGTCTTTTTGAAAAAATACCTGAAGAAGAAAAAGATGAGCGCTTGGAGTTTCTAAATTATTTAAGAAAATTCAGATCCGAAAACCCAGATTTATATCAAAAAATTAAAAAAAAGATTCCTAAAAGAGCAAGAACAGGTAGACATAATAAAAGCTCTAAAGATCAAACTATTACTTTTATAAAGAATAAAAGACGCGATGTGTTTTATCTTATTTATCCAGACTTAAAATTTGAAGAATTAACTTTTGTTGAAACTGCTAGAATATTTAAAGCACAGTTGTCCGAAAGATCTATACCTATTCACGATAAACATCATATACAGATACAAGTAGCCTTAGATTCATTTTTTAGCGAGGAAAACTTAACAAATCTTGGAGATTTAGGTTCTGTAAAACTAGGTCCTAATGATAAAAGAGCGATAGCATTTATTAGTAAGCAAGCATTACAAGAGTTTGTGTCTAAAGAAGACAAAGAACTTATTGCCCTTACTAAGCTAGCTATTAAAAAAGGGAAGTTTCAAAAACTACCAAGAGAAATTAATAAGCTACTAAAGAGCATAAAAGATAGTAGTTTAACACGTTCTGAAGTTTTTGAATCATTAATAGATATTCTAAAAACATATCCTTTAGAAGATGTGCCTCAGGAGATACCAGTGATCAGTAATACAAAAATTTTAAAACTGCCAAATACGCCAAATATTATTTTGTCAGAATCTTTTTCAATATAAATATGGAAACTAATCAATTAGAAAATATATTCCAGAGTGCATTTAATTATGACAAGTGGAAAGAGGTTATAAAAAACTATTTTAATAATGTAGATTTTTATTTAACACCTGAAAATAAAAAGGAAGATAAAAACACACATAAAATTGCCAAATTTATTGTTGAGTTTGGATCAGCACAATTAGCCGATAATAAAATTATTAAATTCTATAATGTAGAATTGAATGAAGATAAGCATGTAACAAAGAATAGGGTTGGTCTTCGTAGTCTTATTCATAATGAAGTTATACCTGGTGATGTAGATGCTATACTTGTGGTGTTTCACACTAAAGGAGATAGTGATTGGCGTTTGACATTCATTTCCAAAGCAATGTATTGGGATGATGATTTTAATGAAAACAAACTGGAAACAAGCCCAAGGAGATACACCTATGTTTTAGGTGAGGATGAAAGTGTAAAAACAGCAGTTAAGCAATTCGAGAAATTAGAGAATGAGCAATTAACAATTAAACATTTAATTGAGCTTTTTAATGTTGAAAAGTTAAATATTAAATTTTTTGCTGATTATAAAAAGCACTACAACAAATTTTGGTCTTACTTGTTAGATAATAATAAATACAAGAAACTATTTCCAAGTTTTGACGAAGAGAAGCAGGAAAAGGCAATTAGAGATTTTACCAAAAAGTTACTAGGACGTATTGTATTTCTTCATTTTTTACAAAAAAAAGGTTGGATGGGTTGCAATCCACATCCGACTGAATGGGATAATGGTGAAAAACAATTTCTGTTAAAACTGCTAGATGGTTTTGACGATAAGGAGCATTTTCATTCGAAATGTTTAACATCCTTGTTTTTTAATACACTTAATGCAAAAAGAGAGGGCGATATCTTTCAAGTAGAAGGATTAAGCAATGAGCTAAACAATACTAAAATACCATACTTAAATGGAGGTTTGTTTGAAACAGATAAAGAAGTAAATGCCAAAAGCATAGACTTTCCGATTTTATACTTTCAAGATTTATTTGAATTTTTTGGTCAGTACAATTTTACAATAGACGAGAATAGTCCAGAAGATCACGAAGTGGGTATTGATCCAGAAATGCTTGGTCACATTTTTGAAAACCTATTAGAAGACAACAAAAATATGGGTGCATTTTATACACCCAAGGAAATAGTACAGTATATGACTCAAGAGAGTTTGATTCAATACTTACAAACCCATTTAGGTGAACACTTTGAAATCGAAGAATTTATTCGCAACCATAGTAAGGGAGACGAAACAGCTAAAGAAAATTTTATAAGAGATAACGCTAAAAAAATTGAAGAGTTATTAGATAACGTAAAAATTTGTGATCCTGCAATTGGCTCAGGAGCTTTCCCAATGGGGATGTTACACGAAATATTCAAAGCTAAAATGGCTTTAGATTGGACTTTAGAGCGTTCCGAGGTTAAAAAAAGTATTATCCAAAATTCTATTTACGGAGTAGATTTAGAATCTGGTGCAGTAGACATTGCTCGTTTACGTTTTTGGCTGGCGTTAGTGGTTGATGAGAACACGCCACAAGCATTACCAAATTTGGACTATAAAATAATGCAAGGAAATAGTCTGTTAGAGAGCTTTGAAGGTATCGATTTAAGTCAAATCCACGAGGGTATAGCAATAGAGATTGATGAAAAAAAATCTATTGCAAATCTGTTCAGCCAAGAATTAAAGAAAAAAGAGAATACAGACAGTCAAGAAAAATTGGAAGATTTAATACACGCATATTTTGATTTAGATGATCCTGAAGAAAAAAAGATACTTCATTCCAAAATAGATAGGCAAGTATTAAATAATATATATTTCACACTACAAGACCATAATGAGGATTTACAAAAACAATTCAAAAAATTAAATCGTAAAATAAAAAACAAGTCTTCTTTATTATCATTTGCTGAACAAAAAATAAAGTATGAAAATGAAAGTTCAGATGCTAAAAATTTAAAAAAACTAAATATAATATTGGAAGATGTTGCATCTAAACAACAGAAGCTAAAAGAATTATATCACTCAAATGAACGACCATTCTTTTTGTGGCACTTGATGTTTAAAAAGGTGTTTGATCAAGGAGGTTTTGACATTGTAATCGGCAATCCACCATATGTGGATTCAGAAACTATGGTCAAAAATGATAAGGAAATGAGAAATCTTATAAAAGACAACTTTGAAACTGCTACAGGAAATTGGGATTTGTTCATCCCATTTGTTGAATTAGGTTTTAAAATAGCCAAAGAGACATCCCAGTTTTGTTATATAATACCTAATAAAATAATTAGCGCTAAATATACAACTGCTTTAAGACATTATTTGTCTACCAAAGAAGTTTTAGAGATTCGAGATTATTCTGCAATTAATGTATTCAAGGAAGCTAGTGTTTATCCTGTTACTTTATTAGTCAATAATAATGTTTCAAACCATACGGTGAAGATGTCAAAAATGGAAACATTAATGATAGAAGCATATTCTAATATAGTTACTGAAGATGAATTTTATGAAAATATATCTTGGTCTAAGTATTTCTTTAGACCCAATATTGTTAGCCTTATAAATAGATTAGAAGGTAACCCTCGTTTATTGGATTTTTCTTCAGAAATTTCTATTCTAGGTGCCGCTACAGTATCAGAGGCTTATTTAATTAAGGAAATAATAGAAGATGAGGAATCAAATGATGATAATTTAAAATTAATTAATACAGGTACTATAGATCCTTATGTCTCATTATGGGGAATTAAAGATACACAGTACATAAAAGGCAAATACAAATATCCAGTAGTGCCAAAAGAGAAATTAATTAAAATGAATTCGACTCGCTTTGAACAATCTAAAAAGAGTAAACTCATTATTGCAGGTATGGCAAAGTCCTTTGAGACATTCTTTGATTCTAAAGGTGAATATTTAGCTGGAAAATCTACAACTATAATTTTAGAAGATAAAAACAATCTAAAATATATATTAGGATTGTTAAATAGTAAGGTATTAACCTTTTACCTAAACTATGTATATCATTCTCTAAAAATGGCTGGTGGTTATTTGAATGTTGGAAATGATGTTTTAAAAAATTGTCCAATAATTAATAGTGATGATAAATTTTTAACTGTAATAGTAGACTATATCATATTCTCAAAAACGCTTCAACTTAATAAAGAAAAAGAGACAATAAAATATGAAGTTATATCTCAAGCTTTCGAAGAAGTTATTGATGCATTGGTTTTAGAACTCTATTTTCCTTCAGATTTCAAAGAAGCAAAAATAGAGATTCTGAAATATTCAAAAGAAATTTTCAAAGAAATTCAGAATTGTACTGATGACGAAAAAAGCGCAATAATAATGGAGACATATCAAGAATTGTCTGAAAAGAAAAATCCATTAAGAAATCAAATTAAGCTTATGAAAATTGAATTAAAGCAATTGTTAAATCCAATATTAAGCGTTTAACTTATGCAAAAAATTCAATCTATCACTTTACAAAACTTTAAGTTTTTTTATGATACAGAAGATAATCAAACTCAAAATAAAATTGAGCTTAATCAAAATAACTTGTTGCTATATGGTGAAAACGGTAGTGGGAAAAGTTCTATTTATTGGGGGCTCTATACTTTACTACAATCTTGCTTTAAAAAGGATGTAGACATTAGTAAATATTTTAATTCAAATGACCCAGAAAATCTAAGAAATCGTTTTGCCGATGAAACAGCAAATTCTGCTATTAAGATAGAAATTATTAGTCCTACCGGTATTAGTACAAAGGAAATTAGTAATACTAGATTAGAAACCAATAAGAGATCTGATACCACTATAAATAAAATAATAGCGGGCAGTGATTTTATCAATTATAAATATCTCGCTAAACTTTACGATTTTAGAAATAGTGAAGAGATTGATCTTTTTGAATGGTTTGAACGTGAAGTATTAATGTTTATAGATTTTGAAGAATCCTATACAGATAATGCGGGTGTTTTATCTAAAAGTACCTTAGCAAGTGATTGGTGGAATTACATTAAAGAAGCTCCAAAAACACTACGACCAAACACTAAGAATAAAAATACGCCTAATAGATCTAGCGATGAGTACAAGAGATATATGGATAGTACAATTCCAAAATTTGTAGAACTTATAAAATTATTTTTATTAAAAATTACTACTAAAACGAACGAATACTTAACTAATTCATTTAATGAAATTTTTCACATTAAATTCGAAACTGATTTAATAGAGTGTAATTATAACAATTGGTTAGGTAGTAATGCGGATGTTACAAGACCAAAAATTCGTTTAACAGTAATTTTTAATCATAGTAAATTATCTATAAATAATAAAAATATACAGAAACCACATACTTTTCTCAACGAGGCAAGACTAACCGCGATAGCGTTGGCAATTCGTTTGGCAATGTTGGATGAAAGGTTGTATGATCCTAATTCTGCTAGTTTATTAGTGTTAGATGATTTGTTACTTAGCTTGGACATGAGCCATAGAGATAAGGTGTTGGATATTATTTTAAAAAAGGTAGATGAGTATCAAATTCTTATTCTAACACATGATAGAGCATTTTATAACCTTTGTAAGCGTAGAATTGATAATAATTTAAAAATTAACAATACTTATAAGTGGGAGTTTAAGGAGATGTATCAAGATTCAACGGATGATGATATTCCAATACCATTTATTACAGACTGTAAAAGTTATTTCTCATTAGCAAAAAAGTATTTTAAAGAATTTGATTATCCTGCTTGTGCAAATTATTTAAGGAAAGATTGTGAAAAAGTATTACGAAATCTTCTACCACATAATAAAACTATAAAACAGAGTGACGGAAAAGGTAAAGGCAGTGAACAATTAATGCTAAATTCTTTAATGAATAAATTTCAGGAATATTATGAATCAATTGGAGGAGATTACACACCGTTTGAAAAGCTACATGAGTATAAAGATTTGTTAATGAATCCTTTGTCTCATCATAATAGTGAGTCCCCTATCTACAGGCAAGAACTTGTTAATACATTCGAAATTTTAAAGAAATTGAATAAGTTAAAACTTATAAGGTATCACAAAGATTTAAATGATGAATTTCCTTTTATTATAAAGCATGTAGATAGTAATGGAGATTTTTGGGAGTATATATTATACCTTAAAAGTGAATTTGTTTTGATTAAAGAAATAAATGGAGAAATTATTTTGAATAATCCTATGTGTTATTTTAAAAGCAGAAAAAATATTACAAAAAACCTTCCTTCAGAGAATGTAAATTTTTTACTTAAATTAAAAGGAGGATTTGGCAGTATTAAGCATTTTTTAGGCTTTAAAACTTCTACAGCATTTACTCCTCTTGAATTATTGTCTGCTATTAATTTAAAAGGGACCTCGTTAATGTCTGAAGTCAATTAAAAATGAATGATAAAAATTTTGGTAAGCTTTAAAAAGAAGCGAAACAAAATTTTAAAATTACTAAAAGGATTCAAGAAATTCTGTTAAAAAAATTACTGACTATATAATACGGCTAGACTTATGACCCAATAAATTAATTTAAAACATCATTAACTATGACGATATAATGTATATGAAAAATGATAATGTAGTTTGGTCACTAGAACTCAAAGAAAATGGTTTATACTGCTTTTAGAAGTGGTAAGACAAAAAGCATAAATTATAACCGAGAAAATAATCGAGTACAAATACGGTACCTAGAAACAAGTAGTTGTTGTACCTAGGCAAGGCAGTATCTCATAACTGTTTGATTTTTGTATTTATGTTTAATTTTTCTTGTGTTACAAAATCAATAAAATCAGTTTTTAACATCCTGAAAGCGATTTTCTGTTCATCAACTATTATACTACTCATAGTAATAAACCCGCATAGTGTTACTCCTTCGTTACTTTTTCGCCATGTTCTATTAAGGTTTTCTAATTCCACCATTTGTTCTTCTACAAGTTCTAAATCAAACCCAGAAGCATCAATATAAAAAGTAAGTAATCGTTTATCAGAGTCCTTTATGAAGTCGATGTTTTTTATTGATATACCATCTTCTAGTTTTGATAATTCCAATTTTAATATTTGATAGATAAGGTTGTTTTGCATTAGTTATATTTCTATTATTATTATTATTATTCGTGTGTATTATACCTAAAGCTTGTCAAAATATTATCATTCATGTTGTTTATTGCAATTGTTTCTTTCAAATTAAAACAAACAAGATTTAGCAGACTTAGTAAATGTAAACAAAAAATTGAAAATGAATTAAACTAGTATAAATCATCTTTCCGTTATAAGCCAAGCATTTATTTAAAATCATGTAGTAGATGTACTCAATGTAGTTCTAAAAACAATATTATTTTTAAAAACAATGTAGTAAGTGTAGTAAATGCACATTTAAAACAAATAAAATATTTTAAAGTGAATAGCCTTAATTATAGAAAAGTGTGAAAATAGTGTGAATACGATAAATAAAATAAGGGTTTCAATTGCTTGAAACCCTTATAAACAGTAGTGACCTCGACTGGATTCAAACCAGTAACCTCTTGAGCCGTAATCAAGTGCGCTATTCAGTTGCGCCACGAGGCCTTTTTTGTGGGTGCAAATATATGAGGTTTATTAAAGTCTACCAAACTTTTTTATGATAAATTTCAATAAAAATTACCCGTATTTTTTGAGTAAAAAAGAATCTTTGTGTAATGTTTTGTGATTCAGTAGGTTTTAAACAATTTCTGCGCTTAAGCCAGCTTCTAATAATTTAGAACAACGAGGTTCTAATTCTTTATACGGACCTGTTTTAACGGTGCATTTGCCTTTGTAATGAACAATTATAGAGCATTGTTCTGCTTGTTCTGGGGTATGCTGGCACACATAAACAAGCGTTTCTATAACATGATCGAAGCTATTTACATCGTCGTTATATAACACAATTTCATTTTCTTTCTTTTCCTCGGTTTCAACGAGAACTTCTTCTAATACTTCTTCTCTAGTGCTCATTTTTAAACTTTTTTACTAATTTAAAAATTTTAGAGCAACCCAATTATTTCGCTCTATTTTTTCGCTTAGTTTTAACATATTGGCATTGCATTCTGCCTCAATAGTAGGAATATCGTCATTGTAAAAGCCACTTAAAAACAATGCTCCGTTTTTATTTAAACAAGATGCGTATGTCTTAATATCGTTTAATAAAATGTTTCTATTAATATTGGCGATTATAATATCGTAACTTTTGCCGTCTAATAAGCTGGCGTCACCTTCGTAAACCGTTATGTTTTTGCAGGCATTACGCTCTACATTTTCAATACTATTTAAATAGCACCAGTTATCGATATCTATAGCATCCAAGGGATTTGCTCCTCTCATTTCGGCAAGTATAGCTAAAACACCTGTGCCACATCCCATATCTAATACAGATTTTCCTGTAAAATCAGTTTTTAAGATATGCTGAATCATCATATGTGTTGTTTCATGATGTCCTGTTCCAAAACTCATTTTGGGCTCAATGATAATATCGTACTTGGTATCGAATTTATCATGAAACGGAGCACGAACGGCACACTCATCATCTACAACTATAGGATTAAAGTTTTTTTCCCATTCTTCATTCCAATTGGTCTGTTCAATATCTTCGAAAGTATAGGTGATTTCAAACTCATCTGAAACTAAAATTTGTATATCTTCAAGAATGTTTTCATTCCATTCTTCCTTCTGAATATAGGCGGTAACACCAGTTTCTGTTTCAACAAAACTTTCAAATCCAGCATAGCCTAATTCTGCGATTAATATTTCTACACCTGGTTGTAAAGGCGTTACTTTAAATTCGTAACCTATATATATTTCTGCCATGTAATTTTTTTGACAAATTTACTAAGTATTACGCAGATACCGTTAAATTTGTCATAAAACTAAACAGACATGAACAAAATTATTGTTGCCCTTGTATTGCTTGCTATAGGTTTTACTGCCAAAGCACAAAATGACAATGATATTAAACTAGCCGCTTTACCTTATTATACCTTCGGAAAAGGAGTAGGTTTAACGTCGCCAGACAGTATTTTTAAGCTAAATATTCGTTTTAGAATGCAAAATCGTGCGACATATCTCGAATCTGAAACCGATAAAAACGGTGTAGAAGCCATGGTTAGACGTATGCGTTTAAAATTTGATGGCTATGTAGGAGATCCTAAATTTGTGTATGTTGTGCAGTTGTCTTTTGCTCCCGGAGATGTGGGTGTGATTGAAGATGGCGATAATATTAATATTATTAGAGATGCGGTTGTGTTTTACCGCCCGAATGAACATTGGAATGTTGGGTTTGGACAAACGAAATTACCGGGTAACAGACAGCGTATAAACTCGTCTGGAGCGTTGCAGTTAACAGACCGTACTATAAATAATGCGAGTTTTAATATTGATCGTGATTTTGGTTTGCAAGTGTATTATTTAAATGAAAAACCAGACACGTTCTCATATAATATAAAAACGGCAATTTCTACTGGAGAAGGTCGGAATTGGACCAAATTACCGGAGACAGGTTTAGCATATACCGCACGTTTAGAACTGTATCCGTTTGGTGCATTTACAGATAATGGAACGTTTTTCGAAGGTGATATCGCTCGCGAACCTACTCCTAAATTAATGCTATCTGGGGTGTATCACTATAATGATGGTGCGCGTAGAACACGCGGTACTTTAGGATTGGAATTATTCGAACAACGTGATTTAACGTCACTTTTATTTGATGCCATTGTAAAGTATAATGGTTGGGCATTCCAAACTGCTTATATGAATCGTATGGCCGACAATCCTATTACTTATAATCCAGAGGATAGCAGTGAGTTTCGCTATGTTGTTGCAGGAGAAGGATTTGATGCTCAAGCGAGTTATATCTTTCCAAATAACTATGAAATTATTGGGCGTTACTCCAATCAGAAACCAGATCAGGATGTGGATTTAGTTATGCCGGAAACAAATCAATATAGTTTAGGTGTTACTAAATACATTTGGGAGCACAGTTTAAAGCTTCAGGCAGAATTAACCAAAACAGATTTTACACTTAACAACAACGATACCGATAGTTGGTACTTGCGTTTTCAAGTCGAAATCGGAATATAGTATACTCATTATATAAAAAAAAGAGGCTGTCTTTATAGTAAGGACAGCCTCTTTTTTTATGATTGATTTTTAATTAAAATGCATTTACAATAGCAAAGAAATCTTCAGCATTTAAAGCTGCTCCACCAATTAATCCACCATCTACATCAGGTTTAGAGAAAATTTCTTTTGCATTTCCTGGTTTTACACTTCCTCCGTATAAAATAGAAACACTATCGGCTACGGCATCACCGTATTTGTCTGCTAATGTTTTTCTAATAAAAGCATGCATGTCTTGAGCTTGTTCAGGACTTGCTGTTTCTCCAGTTCCGATAGCCCAAACAGGTTCGTAAGCTAAAACGATATTTTTAAAAGCATCTGCCTCTAAATGAAATAAGGCATTTTTAATCTGGCTTCCAACAACTGCTTCATGGTTTTCAGATTTTCTGTCTGCTAATTCTTCTCCAAAACAGAAAATAACACGCATATCATTGGCTAAAGCAGCATCTGTTTTTTTAGCTAATAATTCGTCTGTTTCATTAAAATATGCACGACGCTCACTATGTCCTAAGATTACAGTTTTTACACCAACACTTTTTAACATGCTCGCGCTAATTTCTCCGGTGTATGCTCCACTTTCTGCAAAGTGCATGTTCTGGGCAATAACCTCAATAGCATTATCTTTTAAGGTATTGTAAGCAGACCAAAGGTTTGTAAACGTTGGTGCTACCATAACTTCTGCATTAGATGTTATTGTGCTGTTTTTTAACGCAGTTAGCAATGTTTCGGTTTGTGCTAAATCATTGTTCATTTTCCAATTTCCTGCAACGATGTTCTTTCTCATAGTTTGTTCGTATTAATTAAATTATTGAAGTTTTACCTTGGGATCTAACCAAGCATAAACGATATCTACAAAAATATTGATTATTATGAATAAAAGGGCTATAATTAGCACAGAACCCATAATAATAGGTAAATCTAAAGTATTTAAAGCATTTACTATTTCTTTTCCTAAACCATTCCATCCAAAAACATACTCTACAAACACGGCTCCTGCAAGCATAGATGCAAACCAACCAGAGATGGCAGTTACCACAGGATTTAATGCATTTTTTACAGCGTGTTTTTTTATGATTTGAAATTCGGTTAATCCTTTTGCGCGTGCGGTTCTAATATAATCTTGATTAAAGACCTCTAATAAAGAGTTTCGCATTAATTGAATTACCACTGCTAACGGACGAATACCTAAAACAATGGCAGGAAGGATTAAGTTTTTCCATTGAATATGCATGGCTTCCCCAAAGTCGTCTAGCTCGTACAAACTCCCTGTCATTTCTAAATTGGTGAATTCCTGAAGCAGATAACCAAATACCCATGCAAATAATATTGCACTAAAAAATGAGGGAACACTCATTCCAATTGTACTTAAAAACTGTATGCTTTTATCGATAAAAGTATCCTTGTACAAAGCTGAAATAATACCTAAAAACACGCCTAAAATAATGGCGATTACAATAGCAGAAACAGCTAAAACAAAAGTGTTTGGTAGGGTTTCTGCTAAAACATGACTTACTTTTTTACCTTGTTTAGTAAACGATTCCCTTAAATATGGCGGTTTTAAAACAACATTGGTGTTTCCTAATTGAAAAAGGGAAACGGCATTATATTTTCCGTCGCGTAAAAATGTATAATCTTTAGAATCGGCAGAATGGACAGATATTGGCGATAAATCGTTTAAATAATATCCGTACTGCACATTTAACGGTTTGTCGAACCCGTATTTATGTTTAATTATGGCTAATTGTTCGTTGTCTTCATTTTGCCCCAGCATCATTTGTGCGGGATCACCAGGTAACACATTAAATAAAAAGAATATAACTGTAACTACACCAAACAATGTTAGTAATGCATAAAATAATTTATTTAGTATGTAGTAGATCACAGGTTGTCGCTTAATTCACTTTAATAAGATTTAAATCGTCAACATCATTCCAATGTACTTTTTGTGTTACCGTCCCTTTGTTTAAAATTAAAATTCCGGGATTAGAACGTACTATGGTTTTTAAAGCGGTTTCGTCTGAGAAGTAAAAGTCGAAATTAAAATGATATTCTTGTTTTAGTTGATTTTGAATGTCTTCGCCTGAAGCAGTTAATCCAATAACATTATAACCGTTCTTTTTGGCTTGGTCTCCAACATTTTTAATAGCCTGTAATCCTAGATTTTCAGATTTTTCTAGGTTGTAAGCAATCAATAAAACAACATGGTCGTCGTGTAAAATTTGCTCTGTAAAATCTTCGCCATCACGTTCGATTGAGAAATCGTGTATTGGCGCTTCGTAACCAGGATCTATAATTTCTGTATCCACACTAACAAACTCGCCCTCTACAGTAGGGTAGGAGCCCTTAGTAGTAAATACTTCCTCTTTTCCGTTTACGTTAAACGTCCACATATAATCAATATCGGCTTTTTGAGCGTCTTCAGGAACAATCATGTTATCCCATAAATTAGCACCTACATTATAAGGCCTAAAATCTACAACCGGTAAATGCATGAGAACATGATATCCGAAACTTAAACATGCAATAAAGCCTAAAAGAGCCATTACGGTAGTCTGAAACACGCTAAAGACAGGTTTAATATAACGCACTCCAGCAAACAGAATTAAGATAAAGACTAAAAGAATTATATCTTTAGAAAACGATTCCCAAGGGGTTAGTTTAATGGCATCTCCAAAACAACCACAATCTGTTACTTTATTAAAATACGCCGAATAGAAGGTTAGAAAAGTAAAGAAGATAATCATGAGTAATAAGCTCCAAACCGTGAATTTTGGTTTGTAACCTATTAAAAGAAAAATACCTAAAAGCACTTCAAAAATCACGACTAATATTGATATGATTAAAGCATAAGGCTCTAAAAAGGTTAAATTAAGAACCGCTGCGCTGAAATATTCTTCTAGTTTGAATGAAAAACCAATCGGATCATTGAGTTTAATTAAACCTGAAATGATGAATAATATACCAACGAAAATTCTACTAAGACTTACTAATGCTTTCATATATATAGGGTGAGATTCTTTACTGTCTACGTATTAAATTTAGTTATTTGGCTTCTAAATGAATTAAAGCAAATACCGAATAGTTTATCATATCCTGGTAGTTAGCATCAATACCTTCGCTAACTAAGGTTTTACCTTTATTATCTTCGATTTGTTTTACACGAAGTAATTTTTGCAGAATTAAATCGGTTAACGAGCTCACACGCATGTCTCTCCAAGCTTCTCCATAATCATGGTTTTTATCCATCATTAATTGCTTGGTTTGTCCAATTTTTTCATCGTATAAATCGGTAGCCTCAATCGTGCTTAAATCGGGTTGCGTAGCTACACCTTTTTCAAGTTGTATTAGAGCCATAATGCAATAATTAATAACACCAATAAATTCGGACACTTCATCTTCATCAACTTTATGAACATCATTTTCTTGTAGTCCTCGAATACGTTGTGCTTTAATAAAAATCTGGTCGGTTAAAGAAGGTAATCTTAAAATGCGCCAAGCACAGCCGTAATCTTTCATCTTATTAATAAACAAACTTCTACAATTAGTAATGACTGCGTCGTATTGTTTTGAGGTATCTTGCATAAATTGAATTGAATTTTCCGTAAATTTCGCATAATTTAATGGAATAACAAACTTAAAGCTTTTCTATATCTGTTTTGAATAAAACTATAAACTGCAAAGGACAACTTATCGATATTTCTTCTCCAACTGTGATGGGGATTTTAAATCTCACTCCAGATTCTTTTTTTGATGGTGGACGCTATAAAAATGAGCAAGACATTATTACGCAAGTGGAAAATATGTTGCGCGATGGTGCCACATTTATTGATGTTGGTGCGTATAGCTCTAAACCAAATGCCGATCATGTTAGTGAAGCCGAAGAACGGTCTCGTATTTTACCTGTAGTAGACTTACTAATTAAAACGTTTCCTAATCTTATATTGTCAATCGATACCTTTAGAAGTGGTATAGTAAAATCGTGTATTGAAGCCGGAGCATCTATAATTAACGATATTTCTGCCGGACAATTAGATCCATTAATGCTTGAAACTGTAGGTAAACTAAAGGTCCCTTATATTATGATGCATATGCGAGGTACACCACAGAATATGCAAAAACAGACCGATTATAACGATTTGCTAAAAGACATATTGTTTTATTTTTCCGAACGTATTGCTCTAGCAAGACAGTACGGTATTACCGATATTATTGTGGATCCTGGTTTCGGATTCTCGAAAACACGAGAACAAAATTTTGAACTTTTAAATAGATTAGAACTTCTAAATATTACCGAATTACCCATATTAGTTGGTGTATCTCGAAAATCGATGATATATAAAACTTTAGAAAACACGCCTCAAGAAGCATTAAATGGAACTACTGTTTTAAATACCGTTAGCCTTCAAAAAGGCGCTTCTATCCTAAGGGTGCACGATGTAAAAGAAGCAATGGAATGTATAACACTTGTAACCGCTTTAAATCACTAAAATGAAACAGATTTTTACATTATTTATACTCGTGTTATGCATGTCTTGCAACATGGATAAAGAATTGCAACTTGCAGAACTAAAACATTCGGAAATAACGGACATTTTAGATGTTTCTCCAGCGTATGTGTTTTATAATACGAGTGAAAAAGACAGTGTGGAATTAAATAAGCAAAACTTAATTAGTACCACAAACTGGTTGGTAAATGTAGATAAGCGGTTAACATTGCAACAAGCGATTCCTGTTATTATAAGTTTACAAGAAAAAAAGCGAAAATCGTCTCACAAAAAGGAAGGCGTTAAAAATTATTTTACAGCCTTTAATCCTGAAGTTAAGAATCTGCGTTTTATTGAATTCACGAATGTGAATTATCATGTAGTCGAAACGGTAGAAGATTATGTGAAGACGTCTGAAGCGCAACCCGAAATACTTACTTTTAATTTAAATGGTGCCCAGTTTCAGAATACAGATTATACGGTTGAAGCGTTGGTAGATACCTTAAAATCTAAATCGGATCAACGTCATGCCTTTGTTTTAAATTTTGAAAAAGAGTTGTCGTTTCAGGCCTATATGCATATAAAAGATTTACTTTTAACCATTACAAATGTATCGGTATTAATCAGTACCAGCGAGTTTATATTTTAGTCTTAAATTGTTACATTTACATAAAATAACTACCCTTTGGAAATCTTTAGTGACCTCTTAAAATTTACATTAATCGACATTATAGATGTCTTTTTAGTCGCCTTCTTGCTTTACTATGTTTACAAACTAGTAAAAGGAACGGTGGCTATAAACATTTTTATAGGAATTGTAATTATTTATATCATTTGGAAGATTACAGAAGCATTGCACATGCAACTCTTAAGTAACATCCTTGGAGGCTTTATTAGCGTTGGGATGTTTGCTTTAATTGTGGTGTTTCAGCAAGAGTTACGTAAATTTTTATTAATGATTGGATCTACAAACTTTAGCAAAAGTAGTCAGTTGTTAAAACAACTCAAATTTTTAAAAACAGAAAGCAACGATGGCACTAATGTAGACGAAATTATATCGGCATGTACCAAAATGGCCTCTACAAATACAGGCGCTTTAATTGTTTTTGAACGTAATAATAATCTCGATTTCTTAGCGCAAACGGGCGATGAAATGAATATTACAGTAACGCAGCCTATTATAGAAAGTATCTTTTTTAAGAATAGTCCGTTGCACGACGGCGCTATTATAATAGCGAATAATATTGTAAAAGCAACACGTGTAATTTTACCTGTTAATAACGAGAAAAACTTACCGCAACGTTTTGGTTTACGCCACAGAGCTGCGGTAGGTGTTTGTGAAAAAACAGATGCTTTAGCGCTTGTGGTAAGTGAAGAAACTGGGCAGATTTCTTACTTTAAAAATGGAGAGTTCATTATGTTTGAATCTACCGAAGAACTAAAAACGTTAATTAAAAACGATCTAGTTTAAGCAGATAATTCTTTCATAAACTGTACCTCGTAAAGATTTTTATAATACCCGTTTTCATTTTTAAGCAATTCAGCGTGTGTGCCTTGTTCAACAATTTCACCCGAATCCATTACTATAATTTTATCGGCTTTTATAATGGTTGCTAAACGGTGCGCAATAACTATAGATGTTCTTCCTTTAGTGGTTTTATCGGTAGCAGTTTGAATAAGTTGCTCGGAATACGAGTCTACCGAAGAGGTTGCCTCATCTAATATTAAAATACTCGGATTAGTCACATATGCACGTAAGAAAGAAATTAATTGGCGTTGCCCAGAAGACAGCATAACACCACGTTCTTTTACGTTGTAATCGTAACCATTTGGTAAACTTGCAATAAATTCGTGTACTCCAATATCCTTAGCGGCCTGAATAACCTCCGTTTTGGTAATGCTGGGATTGTTTAATGTGATATTGTTTAAAATGGTATCTGCAAATAAAAACACATCTTGTAATACAACCGCAATTTGAGAGCGTAGAGATTTTAAGGTAAAGGCCTTAATGTCTTTAGAGTCTATTGAAATTACACCCTTATCAATTTCGTAAAAACGATTCAGTAAATTAATAATAGTCGATTTTCCAGCTCCGGTGGCTCCAACAATAGCTACAGTTTGTCCTGCTTTTACTTCAAAAGAAATATCTTTTAAAACCACTTCATTTTCTACATAACTAAAACGCACATTTTTAAAAGAAATATCCCCTTTAAATTGATCCGCGATGTCTGTACCAATATCGTCTATTTGCGATTTTGTGTCGATAACTTTAAATACACGCGTTGCGGCAACCATTCCCATTTGGAAGGTGTTAAACTTATCTGCAATTTGACGTAATGGTCTAAACAACATAGGAATCATCATAACAAATGCTGTTAAGTCTCCTAAGGATGAAGAGTTTCTCATTACCGCATCCAACCCGCCATACCAAGCCACTAAACCAATGGTTATAGAACCGGATAATTCTGCAATAGGGAAGAAGATGGAATTGTACCAAACTGTTTTTAACCAACCCTTTTTGTGGCGTTCATTAATTTTTGTAAAGTGATCGAATTCGGTGTCTTCTCTTGTAAACAATTGAAGGATTTTCATACCTGTAACGCGCTCCTGTACAAACGAATTTAAGTTAGAGATTTCGGTACGTACTTCTTCAAAAGCTTTCTTCATATACTTCTGAAAAACCCGTGTTGCATATAATACCAACGGGAGCATTAAAAATACGATGATACTCAGCTTCCAGTTTATAAAGACCATAACTCCAGCTACGACAACCATGGTTAGAGCGTCTCTAAAAATCATGAATAAACCTTCTCCAAAAATATCTGCTATACGTTCCATATCGGTAACAGAGCGTGTAATAAGAACACCAACCGAAGAATTATCGTAATACTTCATCTTAAAACGAAGCATATGGTTAAATAATTTTACACGAATATCTTTTACTACACTTTGACCTAACCAACCGGAATAATAAATGAAAATTAGCTGAAAAATAACTTCGAAAACCAAAAGGGCTACCATGATTAAAATGTATGGTAAAAAGCCTTCAAGGGTTTTAGTTGCTATATTATTATCTATTGCTTGTTGTAATATATAAGGTCTAACAGCACCAAATATTGCCAATAAAACAACTGAGATAAATACTCCGGCAAACACTTTGTTGTACGGTTTTATATATTCTAGCAAGCGTTTAAATAAACTTAGGTTTACGCTATTTTTTTTATTGTTATCCATTTATATAACTATCGATTCTGGGTAAATAATTTGTGTTAAATATAGGCCTTTAGCGGGTACCGAATATCCTGCTTCACTTCGGTTTTTAGACGAAATAATTCGTGGTATATCGTTTACTTCAAGTTTTCCTAAACCTACATTAATTAGGGTGCCTACAATGGCCCGAACCATATTTCTTAAAAAACGGTCGGCAGTAATGGTAAAGTGTAATTCGTTTTGTACGATCTCTAAGTTTACCGCCATTATATTACAATTATACGTTTTTACGTCGGTATTACTTTTAGAAAAGCATTGAAAATCTTTATACTCCAATAGCATGTTTGCTGCGGTTCTCATGTTTTCAATATGTAATTCGGGTTTAACCCAATAAGCTTCGTTAAAATTAAACACATTTTTTTGAAGCGCAATACGATATAAGTAGGTTCTGCTTTCCGCATGAAAACGTGTATGCGCATCAGGTTTTACGGGGAAAATGCGATGCAAAGCAACGTCCTTTGGTAAATACGAATTCAATTTATAAAGTAACTGAGTATTGTTAATGGTACCGTCATAATCAAAGTGTGCATACATTTGTTTGGCATGTACACCTGTATCTGTTCTACCAGCTCCCATAATAGCGATTTTCTCTTTTAAAATAACAGTCAAAGCCTTTTCAATAACTTCTTGTACAGAGATTGCATTAGGCTGGTTTTGCCAACCGTGATAGGCTGTTCCGTTATAAGAAAGTTCTAAAAAATATCTCAAGAATAATCGTATTTTTGTTAGTGAAGCACAAAGATAATTAGTTTTCCTAGTTTGAACTCACAATATTACCTTAATGATAAAAATCCTTCTCCTTTCTGATACCCATAGTTACATTGATGATGACGTATTAAAGTATGTAAAACAAGCCGATGAGGTTTGGCATGCTGGCGATATTGGTAATCTTGAAGTTACTGATGCTATTGAAGCATTAAAACCACTACGTGCCGTTTATGGAAACATAGATGATGCACAGGTACGACGTGTATTTCCAGAAAATAATCGTTTTATGTGCGAGGGTGTAGATGTTTGGATCACACATATTGGTGGCTATCCAAACCGATATAACATTTTAATAAGAGACGAGATTAGAAATAATCCGCCTAAACTTTTTATCTGCGGACATTCGCATATTTTAAAAGTGATGCCCGATAAAAAATTAGGGTTATTGCATATGAATCCAGGAGCTATAGGGAAACACGGGTTTCATAAGGTACGAACCATGTTACGGTTTACTATAGACGGAACAGAAATAAAAGATTTGGAAGTGATAGAATTTAAAAAATAAAAACCCGAAGCACAACCTTCGGGTTTTTTACACGCACTAATACTACTAAGATAATAGGTTTAACGTAATCGATCTACAGATTTTACAAGATCCTCATCCTTTTTAATGGCTTTATTAGCTAACACTAATAATACGATAGAAATTATAGGAAGGAACATCCCAATACCTTTCTCAGAAACGTTAGTTTCTCCAGATAAGTTTAGAGACTGATACACGAAAAAGCCTAGTAAAAAAAAGTTTAATATGATGTTTAGACGGCCCAATACAAATTGGAGCTTTCTATTTGAATACATGAATATAGATACTAAAGATAATAGTGCAGAACCTAAAAACAAGCCCAATGCGATTAAATTATCGGTTGCATATACTAAAACACCTTCTGTATTTGTCCATAAATTAAAGACAAATATGAGTCCGCAACTTACAATAGCGGCTAATAAAAGGTAGATAGTTTGTATACGTTGTATCATTCGTTTTTTATAAACTAGACCACAAAAATAGCAGTTTCTTTGAGAATATTAGTATAAAATATTAAAATAAAAGTTGTATAATTGCAATAACAATGTACAACACTCTTTGTTTTAGATTGTTAATTCTTCAGAATAAGATCAAATTTTCTTCAGAATAATTCAATATTTAAATTCTAATCAAATATTCAATTGAACATCAATGTTTGAAATCTCTCAATTAAAAGAAATGAAGCTTCCTGAGTTGCAGGAAATAGCGAAAAAATTAAATATTCCTAAGTTTCGGACTCTTAAAAAACTAGATTTAGTATATCAGGTATTAGATCACCAAGCAACTAACCCTAAGGCTGTTATAGAAGTTAAGACGGTTGCAACAGATACCGCGGCACCTCAAGAAGAGGATGCTTCAAAACCTAAACGCGAACGTGTAAAAAAACGTGTACCTGCAAAAGCGGTAAAACCAAATACAAAACAAAAACCAAAAGCTGAAGAAGCCCCTGTTTCTGAAGTTAAAGATGTAGCAGAGGAGGCTCCGAAACCAGCGCCTGTAAAGAGACAACCTGCTCGCAAGCCTAACCCAAGACCAGCAGCGAAAGCTCCTCAAGCCAAAGACGACAATGCTGCCACTCCAAGTAAGGACGATAAAGGCCCAAAGCCTTCTAATGCTCCTAAAAAAGAGAATCAGCCAAACCGTCCGAAAAGAGACAATTCAAATCAGAAGAAAGATGGTCCTAATCCAAGACAAAATAACAAGTCTAACGGAAACCAGCATCCTTCAAATAATGGAAATAAAGATAGTAGAAACCGCTACAGAGAACCAGAATATGAGTTCGATGCAATTATTGAGAGTGAAGGGGTTTTAGACATTATGCAAGATGGATATGGTTTTTTAAGATCATCCGACTATAACTATTTATCATCTCCAGATGATATTTATGTATCACAATCTCAGATTCGTTTATTCGGATTAAAAACGGGAGACACCGTTCTTGGTCAGGTAAGACCACCAAAAGAAGGTGAAAAGTACTTCCCTTTAATTAAAGTTAGTAAAATTAACGGTCAGAATCCTAATGTCGTTAGAGACCGTGTATCTTTCGAACACTTGACACCATTATTTCCACAAGAGAAATTTATATTAGCAGAAAAGCAAAGTACCATTTCTACGCGTATCATGGATTTATTTTGTCCGATTGGTAAAGGACAACGTGGTATGATAGTGTCGCAACCTAAAACGGGTAAGACGATGTTATTAAAAGACATCGCAAATGCTATTGCAGCGAATCACCCAGAAGTATATCAGATTATTTTATTAATAGATGAACGTCCGGAAGAGGTTACAGACATGCAACGTAACGTACGCGGTGAAGTTGTAGCATCTACATTTGATAAAGAAGCACACGAACACGTAAAGATTGCCAACATTGTTTTAGAGAAAGCAAAACGTTTGGTAGAATGTGGTCATGATGTTGTGATTTTATTAGATTCGATTACACGTTTAGCACGTGCTTATAACACGGTACAACCTGCATCTGGTAAAATATTAAGTGGTGGTGTAGATGCGAATGCATTACACAAACCAAAACGTTTCTTTGGAGCTGCACGTAATATTGAAAATGGAGGTTCTTTATCTATAATTGCTACGGCACTTACAGATACAGGTTCTAAAATGGACGAAGTGATTTTCGAAGAATTTAAAGGAACTGGTAACATGGAACTACAATTGGATAGACGTATTGCTAACCGTAGAATTTTCCCTGCTATCGATTTAATTTCATCAAGTACCCGTCGTGACGATATCTTATTAGATGAAACGACTATACAACGTATGTGGATTATGCGTAAATACCTAGCCGATATGAATCCTGTTGAAGCTATGGAATTTATTAATGATAGGTTTAAGAAAACAAGAAACAACGAGGAGTTTTTAATTTCTATGAATAGTTAAACAAAACGCTTAAAAGTATTATATATAAAAGCGGTTATCTTAATTAAGATAACCGCTTTTTGCATGTCTAAGTTTTTTATTTGTAAATGGTTTTACAACATTAAAATCGCCCACATAATATATTATATGGGCGATTTCTATATATATAAGTTATGCTGTTGCAGCTAACGAATTTTGGTTGTCCTGGTATTGTTTCGGACTACAATTGTACTTTTCTTTAAATATTTTAGAGAAGTAACTTCTACTTGTTAACCCAACAGTATAAACAATTTCTGAAATGTTTAAGTCTGAAGTTTTAATTAAATCTTCGGCAGTTTCTACACGTACGTTTCTAATAAAATCGGTTACCGTTCTATCGTGTAATAATTTAAAACCTTCTTGTAATTTTGAAGGTGTTAAGCCTGATTTAGAACTTAAATACTTTAGAGTGTATTGTTTTTCAGGGTAATTTTTAATGAAAACAGAAAGGTCTTTAATAATTTCCATTTCCTCTTTATTTAACGATCCGAACTGGTTACTCGCATGTCTAAGATCGTCTGTATGTTGTTGTATTTCTAACGCTAATATGGTTTGTACTGTACTTTCAATTAGTAAGCGTCTCACTACACCTTCTTGATTTATAGCTTCTAATTGTTCAATTTTTTCAGATATTTTTAAATTGTAAGATCCAAAATATGTGAAATTAGTGTTGTCGCCTTCTGGTTTAAAAATTTCGTCTAACTTAGAGTTTAACTCATTATTTTTAACAGAAACCTCATCTGTGCTCACTACAATTGTAGAAAACTTATAAGTCATATCCTTTTTAAAGTGATATACGTTATTAACCGACTCTGCACTTCTTAAAATGGCGGTCTGAAAAGCATCCAATGTATTTGTTTCACCCTCTACAGAGAAACTATGTTCTACATGTCCTTCCGAACAATATGTGAAATATACTGGAGACGATTTTAAAATAGTATTTACTAACTTAATGTCTCTTTTAAACTCAATATCAAAAGCGATATATGTAATGCTCTTTTTAACACTAATCGCGCTAATAGTACCTTGAGCTAAATCATTATCAACAGTTAAAACGTTTTCGTGATTAAGTGAAGAAATAGTTCCTCCAATTTTAGCTTGAAGATCATTAATCATTTTACTAGCAGAAGTCGATTTTATATATAAGGTTTTCATGAGTTTTTGTTTTAAGTTAAAAATGGTCTTTAATTTTTTCGCTGGTTACTCGAATACTTTTAAATGTGGTTCGGTCTTTGCTTTGATGTTACGCGTTGCGTCGAATTATCTAAGCTGTTTAACATGGCGTTTATATTTGGAAGTTTGAAATTTGCAACTTTCTTAATTCTTCCGACGCGAGCATATTGTTTTGAAGTTGGTTTCATATTATAATAGATTTAGTTTTTAATAATTGATATGTCAAAATTCAGAAAAATGCAGAGGGTTCGTGTTACAGAATTTTCAGATTGTGTTATATAATTTTACGAAAACAGGGTTAAGTGGTTGTTTCGTAATGTTTTATGTGTGGCAGGTGAAGACATGAAAAAGCCCAACTATTAACATTAATTAACAATTGGGCAATGTGTTTTAGACTTAAAAGCGACTTTAAGCTATATAATTATAGTCGCATTATAAAGTTTTCTTTGTTCAGGTTAGAGGTATTGTATTGCCAATTTATCTGCAGTACTTTTTCTATAACCGATTTTAATTTTGAAAAATCGTTTGGCTTATTAATATATATATTAGCACCATTAACGAAGGTTTCATCTATATCATTATCTGATGATGAGGTGGAATAAATCGCAATAGACAATTCTTTTAAATGATCTGTTGTTCTTATTTCTTGTAAGCATTCTAATCCATTTTTTACAGGCATGTTTAAATCTAAAAACACGACTTGCGGTAGAATACAATTGGGTTGTAATAGGAAATCCATAAACTTCTGTCCGTTCTCAAAAAGGGACAGTTCAGTTTTAATATGAATTTGGTCTATAGCCTCTTTAAATAGGAAGCGATCGTCTTCATCGTCATCCACCAAGGCAACTTTTAATTTTTGTAAGTTCATAAAAAGTAGTAAAATTTACAACAATGTTTTGGCTTACAATGTGTTATAAATAGCATTAAGTTAAATTCCTATTAAACTAATTTGTAAAAGGGAGAAGCTAATTTACAAATTAATTCAATTCGAATTTATAAAAAATGCATTATGGCTAAGAAATATCTGTAGGAATGTAAATATTAAATGTAACTCCTTTATTTTCTTCACCTTGAGCGAATATAAATCCGTCATGATTTTCTACAATCTTCTTAACTATGGCCAATCCAATTCCTGTCCCTTCGTATGCCGTTCTGGTATGTAAACGTTCGAAAACTTCAAATATTTTTTCTCCATATTCAGGATCAAAACCAATACCGTTGTCTGATATTCTTATATGGCAATATTCACCGTCTGCAGTAAGTTGTTCTAACTTAAATGTAGATCCCTTATCGATAACACTATCTATTTTAATAACTGGAGGCACACCTTCGCGAGCAAATTTTATAGAATTATTTATAAGGTTATTCATAAGTTGAATAAACTGGAACGGTATAATATAAGCGGTACATAACTCTCCAATCTCTATCGTTACATTATGTTCTTTAATTAGTTCTTTTAAATCAATTTTTACTTCGTCTAGTACAGTATTTAAATCTGTTTTTTCAAAGGTCCGTGTCGAGGTGTTTGTTCTAGAGTATGTAAGTAAGTCCTTAATTAAAACTTGCATACGGTGCGCGGCATTCTGCATGCGATTAAAGTAATTGGTTCCTGTTTCGGACAGATTATCTTTCTCAAGGTCTAAAATGCGAGACGAGAATATTTGAATCTTACGAAGCGGTTCTTGTAAATCGTGACTTGAAATATAGGCGAAAGACTGCAATTCTTCGTTCATGCGTTGTAATTCTTCTATCGAAGATTCTAACTTTTCATTGGCTTCTCCCAAAAGTTTGGTACGTTCTTTTACCTGGCGTTCTAACTCTTGTAAGAACATTTTCTGATCCTGAATGTCTGTACTTGTTCCCACCCAACGTTGTATTTGTCCTTTCTCGTCACGTTGCGGAATGGCACGACTTAATTGCCATCTGTATTGGCCGTCGTATCTTATAAATCGGTGTTCGAAAATAAAATCTTCACCAGTTTCTATAGCTCTTCTCCATAGAAATTCATTTTCGGCCTTATCGTCTGGATGTACAATTGTTAGCCAGTTCGACGGATTTAAAGTCTCAGGTGTATGCCCTGTATAATCGTAAACAGTCTGGTTGTAATAATCTAAAACGCCGTCTGTATTGGCAGTCCATATTTTTTGAGGCATAGAATCGGCTAGAAGTCGGAATTTTTGTTCGTTGTCTTTTAGCTCTTGCTCGTTACGTTTTTCTAACGTTATTTCCCTAAGTGTTCCAAATAACTTAGTAGGGGTTCCTTTATCATCGTAAAAAACTTTTCCGTGTGTACGAATCCATATAATAGAATTGTCTTTTTTTCTAGTACGTACTTCGTAAAAATACGTTCCCGTTTTTAGTGCTTTTTTAAAAGCGGGAATTAAAATCGTGTCTAGGTCTTCTGGAACCGTACGGCTTCTTATAAACTCTTTAGTTAAGGTGTCGCTTTCTGGGTAGCCTAAAATATGTGGTAAGCGTTTACTATGAGAGAGCGATTTGCTTTGTAAATCTAATTCCCAAGTGGCAAGTTCTGCGGCTTCGGTAGCAATGCGCAAACGGGTTTCGGTTTTTTCAATACGCTTTCTGGACGTTACTTTTTCGGTTACATCTACGGCAGTAATGATAAGCCCTGTTACAATATGGTCGGCTTCGTAAATGGGAGAATAGTCAAAATCGAAATAAAATTTTCGCACACCATCTTTACCTTCTATGGTGGCTAAGGCTTCTTTTTCGCTATGTGGTTGTCCTGTTTTGTAGACCTTATCTAAAAGAGAAGGAAATTTTTGATGCTCTAATTCCGGAAATACATCTAATAATTTTTGATCTATACAACTGTCGTAATCCTTTCTCCAAATATTGTTTAGCATGGTGTCGTTGGCAATCTTTATAATGTGATCTGGCCCGTGAAACACGGCTATGGGTACAGGACTTTGCAACACTAAATTTTTAAATCTATTTTCACTTTCATATACAGATTGCTTGGCTGTTACAGAATCTGTAACTTCTGTAGTTGCTAAAATTAATCCGGTAATAACTTCGTTTTCGTCTTTTATTGCTTCACCTAAAAAATTATAGTAGTGTATTTTGGATGTATCGTTTTGCGATAAACTTATAGGGATTTCTGTCAATTGGAAACTTTTACCTGTTTCTAATGTTTTTAGAATTTCCGATTTTAAATCGAATGGCGTTTGTGGCAGGGCATCTTCAAAACTGTCGCCAACGGCAACTTTATAATTTTTATTGAATAGTTTTCTGTATTTCCAGTTAATGGTATCTATTAATTTTGTTCTGGAAGAGATAATTAAAACTCCAATTGGAGCTTGCTTAACAATATTGGTAAATCGCGATGTGAGCTTGCTTAATTTTCTACTCGCTTTAAATTTAGTGGTATCATCTTGGCAAGATACAAGTACACCTTCTGCTAGATTTTCTTGTTTTTGTAAAGGAATAAAATGAAATGTCCAATACGTTTTATTCTGACCTTCAAATTTAATTTCTAAATCCTCTATGCTTAGCGGTTCTCGAGCGTTTAAAGTTTTTTCTAAGGGAAGAATTAATTCAAAAAGTATTTCGGAAGTTATACGCTTAAAAGATTTACCAAGATAATCATGATTGTTATTCTCCGCAAGAAAGGCATCGTAAAATGCCTGATTATAAAAGAAAAGTAAATCGTCTCCCCAGCATAAAAATTGAGGCTGTTGGTTTTGTAACAGCATATTTAAAGTGAATATTAAATGCTGTGGCCATGTTTTGACTGTATCTGAAAATGCTTTAGAATTTAACAGCTTTCCGATTTCGGAATGTGGGAGTAGTATATGTTCTGTTGTGCTCATGCTATAAGTATTAGGCTAAAAGGGTATTGAACTTAAAAACCTTCAAAATAATATTTGAAGGTTTTTAATCATAAGTTAATATAATGTTCAAGGTAATAAATTTCTTGATTTTTCTCAATAAGATTAATTATTATCATCTATTAACTTTTTTTCTAGGGCACTGTATGTCTTTTGTATCGCTTGTTCGATGGATTCTTCGTGAGCTACAACATAGATACTCGATTTTTGAGTGTCAAGTTTTATTTCGCAAATACTATCTATTTCTTTCGTTTTATTTTCAACTTTAAAGAACACATTAGCGCTAATAACAATTGGGAACTTTCTCGCTAAAGGATTTAATTTTTCTTCGACTAAATATTCAAAATAGTTATTTCTTGGTATGTTCACATATTCAAATTGTAGTTCCATAACCAGATAATTTAGAGTTTATTCTTATTTTACTAGGATACAAAGCTAAACAGAATTAAGACTGTGCTTTGACTTAAACGCATTTTAGATGTGCTCAAATGATAAATTTTTGTTAAAAATATTAAAGGAATAGATTTTGTAGACTATCTCAGTTCATATAAAATATATACTTTTATAAAGTAAAACAGATGAAACAATTTATATGGCACATATATTTAATGATAAATTTAAGATAAAAGATTTTCCGTATTTGCTAAAGGAAACATTTAAAAGATGGATGGCAAGCGACCCTTGGCGTTTAAGCGCTATTATAGCCTATTACTCTATATTATCGCTACCGGGACTTTTGGTAATAATAATAAATGTAATTGGATCTATTTGGGGAACGGCCATTGTTGAGGGGGAATTAACAGAACAAATTTCCAGCGCCTTAGGTCACGATGCCGCCGAATCGATTACCACAATGATTCAGGAAACTCAGAATACAAGTCGGAATGTGTGGTCGACTATAGTGGGAATTGCCACCTTGCTTTTTGCGTCGACTGGGGTGTTTTATCAATTGCAATTATCCTTAAACGATGTTTGGGATATTGAAATGAAACCAGGTTCGCCGTTTAAGCATATTTTAATAAGTCGTGCCCGTGGATTTGCCTTTATTCTTGTGGTAGGATTTTTACTTTTAGTGAGTCTTGTTGTGTCTGCGGGAATATCAATTCTAAATGATTATATTCAAAGGGTGTTTCCAAGTGAGGTTTTATATGCGGCCTATGCCATAGATTTAAGTGTGTCTATAACCATAATATCGGCACTGTTTTCTCTTATGTTTAAATATTTACCAGATGCTAAAATTCCATGGAAAAGCGTGTGGTCTGGAGGCTTTTTAACAGCTGTTTTATTTGTTATAGGGCAATCGTTGTTAGGTTATTATTTTACTAAAGCCGATCCAGGTTCTACTTATGGTGCAGCAGGTACAGTGGTATTAATGCTACTTTGGGTGTCATACTCTTGCCTGATCTTGTTTTTCGGGGCCCAATTTACTTGGGTGTATGCTAAACACTACACCATCGATATTTCGCCTACCAAACATGCGCAAATTAAAACAGATAAATAATATCAAAGAACCCCGCTAAAAATAATATTTAGCGGGGTTCTACCTATAAAAATTAACTAACAAAATTTTACCAATTATTGATTTCGTCGCGAAGCTCTTCTTTTGTCTTCCCTGTTTTTTCTTGAAGTTTTCCAACCATTTCGTCGAACTGTCCTTCTGAATATGTAAGATCATCGTCGGTTACTTTACCGTACTTCTGTTTAAACTGACCTTTAATTTGTTTCCATTTTCCTTCTATCTGATCGTTATTCATGATTTTATGTTTTATGGTTATTACTGATGTAAAATTATCTCAAATCTAAACGGTACATTACCTGTTTTACTTTAATTTTTAACGCAATCACAAATTGTGATTTTCTTAAGAATAAGTCTTCTTTATGTGGGCATCTCACTACTATATATGGCCGCGTAACGTTGTGTGTTACAGCTAAGATTTGATGGTTTTGAATTAATTAAATAAGAATCTTATGGCGATATTTGATGTTAATAAATTTAAAATCATTGTCATGGGAGATAGACCAAGAATAAAGAATGAAGCACAGTACGATGCCTTACGTGACCAAGGATATAGTAAAGAGAAATCTGCACGCATAGCAAATTCTCCAAATGCAGGGAAGCGTGGGGGAGAAGCGAGTGCTTATGAAGATCGGACTAAGTCCGAATTGTACGAGCAAGCGAAAGACCTGGATATTGAAGGCCGTTCTAAGATGAGTAAAGACGAATTAATTTCTGCCTTACGTAATCATTAAGAATAATAGACTACAATTAATAACTCATTTACACTTACAAACACATGCGAAAACGAATCTCTCCAAGTATAATAAGACAAATATTTGTTTTATTACTCATTTGCTTTTTTGGGATCATTATTATTATTGAATTAATTCCATATTTATCCGGAGTTTTGGGAGCCATAACATTTTTCGTTTTGCTACAAAAGCCAATGACTTTCTTGGTTAAAAAGAAAGGGTGGAAACCTTCTATAGCAGCCGTTCTGCTATTAATAATATCCTTTATCGGAATATTAATTCCGATAGCGGGAACGGGTTTGTTATTAGGGAGCCGGGTAGAAAAAGCCATTTCAAAATCGGAGAGTTTTATAAGTACAATTGAAGAGCAAGCTTCCAGTTGGGAGCAGAAAATGGGATACGATTTTACATCTAATATAGATACGTCTTCCATCTCGACTTGGTTGTCGCAGAATGTGCCAGATGTATTGGGATCTACTTTTAATGTATTTATTGCCATTGCCTTAATGTATTTTATGTTGTATTTTATGTTGAGTAATAAAAAGGCTTTGCAAAATGCGATGTTAGACTATATACCTTTAAGTAACGAGAACTTACGAATTATTGGTAACGATAGTTTAGCCATGGTAAAATCTAATGCCATTGGTATTCCGTTGGTAGCATTTGCTCAAGGTATAGTGGCTTTAATTGGTTTTTTTATATTTAATATCCAGGATCCGTTTTTTTGGGCCGTTATTGTTTTTGTGGGTTCAATGATTCCCTTTATAGGAACTTTACTAGGGACATTACCCGTTTTTATTCTAACCTATATGAATGGAGATACCGGTCAAGCATGGGGAATTTTGGCCTACGGACTTATTGTAATTAGTTCTACCGATAATTTACTGCGCTTGGTTATTTTAAAACGTTTAGACGATGTCCATCCGTTAATAACACTCTTCGGAGTTCTTGTGGGAGTGCCACTTTTCGGCTTTATTGGTCTTGTATTTGGTCCTTTATTAATCAGTCTGTTTTTACTTATACTTAGAATTTATAAGCAAAAATACGGTAAGGAGGATGAGAGTACACATGAGAAACGATTATAACAAATTAAATGGAGGCGAGACTTCAAATTTAAATTGAAGAACACCTCTTTAAATGGACTTTTATGAATGAAAATCATTCCGCTTCAGTTCATTTATAATTTAAAAAAATAAGAATCATGTTCTATCAAATATCGAATATTGCAAATAGAGTTTCTGTTGAAGATACACTTTCGGCAAAATTCAAATTTCCGCACTTATATAAACCTAGAAAAAGAATAGATGGTACTGCAGAAAGTGTATTGCCTATACTTACAACTAAAGATAATAAGCACTTACAATACGCCATTTGGGGCATGTTACCCGAATCTTTTAGGGGCGATTGGAAACCTTATCAGAATAATCAGAATACGTTAAATATTAAAACAGGGACACTAAAAAAACATTTAGAGTTTTATAGAGATAGCGAAGTTAAACGCTGTTTGGTCCCCATGACAGGCTATATGGATTTTAGTATGTCGGAAGGAGAAGTGACTCCTTTCTTTGTAAATCATACTAAGAACACTCCTTTTTGTGTGGCTGGAATTTATAATCAATTAGAAGATGGATTTTTCACCTTTTCCATTATTATACAAGATCATTTAGATGAACATTCAAATTCCATTTCTAAATTTCAACCTGCCATTCTAAAAAGAGAACTTCACGATCGGTGGTTAAATCCTAAAATAGATACGCTACACGCTTTAGAACTTCTTGAAGAATCGCACGATTATATTTTAAACCGATTTCCAACCTCTACACATCTATTATTAAATTGTGCTTCTGAGGGTCAGGAAGATGAAGAGGAACTTGGGCTGGAAGACGCCGTTTAAAGCGGTTTCTTATTTGGGTTAAGTTTAAAAGTGATACAGTTAAATGGAGCTTCGGTATTCCTATACCTTTACAGTATCGAAATAGAGTAACAACTATTTCTTATTAAATATTAACCATTAAAAACCAAATATTATGCTACGTTGGACAGTCACATTTATAATTTTAGCCATTATTGCCGGAATCTTAGGATTCGGTGGAATTGCAGCAGGAGCTGCAGGAATTGCAAAAATTCTATTCTTTATATTTTTAGTTTTATTTGTAATTTCTCTATTCACTGGTAGAAGCTCAATAAAATAATTAAAAACCTTATAAAAACTAAAAACATGAAAAAATCAGCTTATATAGTATTATTCGCAATTGCAATGACGTTCTCTTTATCAACTTTTACAAGTTGTAGAGATCAGAAATCTACAGGAGACAAAATAGAAGATGTCGCAGACGATGTTGGAGATGGAATTGAAGATGTTGCAGACGACGTAGAAGACGCCGTAGATTAGTAACAGAAGTAGAAAATAATCTCTTTCTATTATAAAATTTAAGGGTGTATTCTTAGGGATATGCCCTTTTGTATTTAAAGTATTACGAACCTTAAAAATAAATATTATGATAATTTCAGACGAATTCGCTAAGCACGAAACAGATAAAATTAAAAAGTACCAAGATAAAGGCTATACAGCAAATTATAGAGTTAAGGATAACCAATTGGTAGATTTAGAAACCAAGGAAGCCTTTAATTCTGAATCGGTAAAGATCGTAGCAGAGCACCGTTACGAAGGGATGAGTAATCCATCGGACATGTCTATTTTATATGTTATTGAAACCCCATCCGACTCTAAAGGAACATTTTTAGCAGGATACGGACCTACGGCAAATTTAGACGATGCAACATTCTTTAAAGACATTCCTAAGTCTAATTATACAGAAGATGCAAAAATTTTAGATGATGAATAACTTATTCGTATTTTGCAGCCAAACTTAAAGGTGGCATATGAAAGTATTCGTTAGATTCGATTATCACGTAGTTTGTAAACGTGTGCTTGAAGCGCAATTAGAGGAGTTAAAAATTCCTTATAAATTAAACGGGATAGGAGAAATTGAATTAGCTTCCGATCTAAAAAAAGAAAAGAGAGAGGAGCTTATTGAACGTTTAGCGTTTTATGGAATTGAAATTATTCAAGATGAGAAAGATGTTTTAGTACAACGTATAAAAGACATTATCGCTGAGATGATACAAGATTCCGATGAAAATAAAACATACAACACGTCTACTTTACTTTCAAAAAAGTTAAATTACTCGTACAGTTATTTGTCTAGTATATTTTCTGAAGTTACCTATTCTTCAATCGAGAATTTCGTAATTTTAAAGAAGATAGATTACGCAAAAGAACTCATGTCCAGTAACGATAGTTTAACACTTACAGAAATTGCGCATCGATTGCAATATAGTAGTGTCGCTCATTTATCGGGACAATTTAAAAAGATTACAGGTTTGACTCCTTCTAGTTTTCAGAGGATCATGTCTAAACGACGGGAAAGAGTATAAAATATTATTATATTTTTTACATAAAAGAAGTGTTCGGAATACAGAATTTCGAACACTTCTGTTGTGAGTTGTATATTAGTCGAATGCGTTGTACTTAAAACTTTGTCCGCCAATAGAGGCTTCAGCCATTAATCCTGCTTTAGAATGTGTAAATACTGCCACACCATCTTTATATTTGGCATCTAGGCTTTCTCCCGTTTTTAGTACTACTGCAGATACTCCTGCATCAAATTCAAATTTACCTGCTTTAAATTTCTCCACATCCTCTAGTTGTTCAAAAAAGATCACTTCAATTAAAGCTTGACCTCCTGCCTGTAAGCCAACGTTGAGTTCTTTTAAACTTGCCATGCCTTTCTTTTTGCCATACTGATATAATACTCCATTTCCTGAGGCACCTCCAACTATAAAACCGCCTTTACCCACATTAGGGAAAATAACACATCCCGCCGAATTATCGAAAAAAGTCCTTAAATCGGGATTTACCTCTAAAAGTGTCTTAACTGCGGCATCCGATTCCTTGATTATTTTCTTGTCTTTTTTACTTTGTGCACTTACAGCAAAGGACATGCTGCATACAACCAATAATAAAAATACATGCTTTAATACGTTCATAATGTTTATAAATTATAATGGTTAAGAACATTAAATTACAACATTTTAATTGGATTTCTTCCTTGAGTGGGATATTTATCCTTCGAGACTCTAAAACTCCGGAGTTTTGTTAGTGTCTGTTTATCAGTCTTGTGTGTTTTTGTCTTAGTAAATGTCATTCCATTTTTATATTCTTTAGTATCTTCAACGGCAATACTGTAATATTGAAATTTAACTAATGCATGAAGAGTTATAAATTGCTTATACGTTATGTGATTACAGGAACACTGTTTGTTGTTGTTCCCATCCTTATCCTGTTTGTTTTGTTTGGTAAAGCACTCGGTATTTTAATGCCTTTAGGTCATACACTAACAGAGAAATTTCAATTGACAACAATCCTGGGACCGGCGGCGGTGGTATTGGTAACTTGTTTTATTATCTTCATAATTAGTTTGCTAAGTGGTTATTTTATTGTGAATGGCTTTTTAAAGCAATGGAGTAATGCATTTGAAACCACCTTGTTTTATAGTTTTCCTTCTTTTCAGATGATGAAATATAGATTTATTGATGAAGCCGATTATAAAAAGCAAGATTTCTGGAAACCCATTTTATTAAAAGACGATACCATATATCTTATCGCCTTTATTACTGATAAAAGTCAATCCGATTTTCTGTCTATTTACGTTCCAGATGCTCCAAAAATGGATGCCGGCGAAGTGCGTTATATGCGTGCATCCGACTGCGAATACATTCCTATCACCATGAAACAGGCTATGAATGGATTGCGTAATTTCGGAAAAGGAATGCATCCTGAAGTGTTTTTAAATGCTAAATAATGTGAAAATAGCTTTTGTATATAGGTGATTTTTTACCCCTAAATATCGAGGTGTTAGTGTTTCAATAATTGACTAAAATTAAGTGTAAATCGCGACCTGCAAATCCCTATATAAGTGCTTATGTTTGTAATGTCTAAAAATTATAAAATTGGAAGTTTACATGAAGTCATTAATATTATTTCTTAGTCTTTTTTGGAGTTTTGTCTCTTTAACACAGGCTCAAGAGGTCGAGATTAGGGGTGTTGTTCTGGAAAAAGGGGCAAACCTTTCGGTACCTTACGCTACAGTTGTTATTGTAGATTCAAGTTCTAATAAGCCGATCTCAGGGACTACAACTAACGAATCTGGTGCTTTTACATTAACCTCTTCTTCTTCGCAAGTATATCTTCAAATCAGTTTTATCGGATTTAAAACATTAACCTTTAAAGATCTCGATTTTACAAGTGCTGTGTACGATTTAGGTACAGTGTACATGGAGCAAGATGCGCAGTCTTTAGACGAGGTTGTGGTGCGTGCAGAAGTGTCTTCGACACAGTTCAAGCTGGATAGAAAAATATTTAATGTGGGGCAAGATATAGCAAGTACAGGGGTAAGTGCTTTAGAAGTTTTAAATAATGTTCCATCTGTAAATGTAGATATTGAAGGTGCAGTGAGTTTAAGAGGAAATAGTGGAGTTCAAATTTTAATCGATGGGAAACCTTCTGTTTTGGCTGACGAAAGTAGTAATGCGCTGGGAACAATTACTGCCGATATGATTGAACGTGTGGAGGTAATTACAAATCCGTCGGCTAAATATGATGCAGAAGGAACCGCAGGAATTTTAAATATTATTCTTAAAAAAGAAGATAAAAGGGGTGTGAACGGTTCGATATCTTTAAATACAGGAATTCCCGATAACCATAGTGTTGGAGTGAGTTTGAATAAAAGAACAGAGAAGTTTAATTTATTCACCCAATTTGGTGGCGGATATCGGTCTTTGCCTAGAGATAATACATCGGAGAATACCAATTTTGAAACCGGTTCGAGTGTTATTAGTGAAGGTACGGAGTACAGAAACGAAACGTTTTTCAATGTAACTTTAGGGACCGATTACCATATAAACGATTTAAATGTGCTTACGCTTTCAGGTAATTTTGCCTACGAAATCGAAGATCAACCTTCTAAAACTAATTTTAGTTCTTACGATAATGCTGTGCTAAACTCAAGATGGTTTCGTGAGGAAGAAACAGATGCTACCAATCCGAAATGGCAGTACGAATTAAATTATAAAAAAGAGTTTAAGAATAACAAAGAGCATACGTTGTTGTTTAGTGCTTTAGGGAGTTTTTTTGGGAAAGATCAAGAATCGGAATTTACAAATACGACCACATTTGGGGACATTGTAAATATCGATCAGCAAACGGAAACAGAATTTCAACAAGCCGATTACACCTTTAAATTAGATTATACGAATCCGCTTTCGGAGACTATCACTATCGAAACCGGGGTGCAATATTTAATTAACGATGTTGGAAATGACTATGAAGTCCGCGAATTCGAATCGAACGAATGGATTGTAAATCCGAATCTAACGAATGATTTCGAATACAATCAAAAGGTTTTCGGGTTTTACGGAACGGGAGCTTACGAAGGTGAAAAATGGGGTGTAAAATTAGGACTTCGTGTTGAAGATACTAAGTTGTACACCTTGTTGGCCAATACAAACGAAGAGAACGATCAGGAGTACACAGATTTCTTTCCTACGGTACATAGTTCATACAAAATTAACGACGATTTTTCGGTTCAAGCAGGGTATTCAAAACGTATTTTTAGACCGCGTTTATGGGATTTAAATCCATTCTTCAATATTAAAAACAACTATAATATTCGTGTCGGAAATCCGAATTTACAACCCGAATACACAAATTCTTACGAAATCACAGGGATTTTTAAAATAGGAAAAGCGACATTAAACTCGAGTGTCTTTTATCTGTACACTACAGATGTGGTAGAACGAGTTTCTGTTTTTCAGGATAACGTTACGTTAACAACTCCGGTAAACGTTGGTACAAATGGAGCTTTAGGATTTGAATTAAATGGAAAATATTCACCTTTAAATTGGCTAACTTTTAATGGAGATTTTAACTTTAATTACTTTCAGCGTAAAGGCGAATTCGAAGATCAATCATTCGATTTTAATGGAGAACGTTGGAATGGGAGATTAACGTCTAAAATAGCATTGCCAGCCGATTTCGATTTGGAAGTTACAGGGCAGTTAGAATCCGATTATCAAACAGTGCAAAGCGAAAATCAGGGATTCACCTTTATGGATTTTGGGTTACGTAAAAAAATACTAAAAGGTAAAGTCGTGGTAAATTTTGCGATTAAGGATGTTTTTGAATCTAGAGTTTACGAAAACACCATTTTAAACGCCAATAATTTCAACAACAATAGAAGTACACGTGGTCGCTTTTATACTCTGGGGTTTAGTTACGGATTCGGGAAAGGTGAAGCCATGACGTATTCCGGTAAACGATAAAATACAAGCCATTGGTGGATTAGTTTAAATTATATATCCTTTTAACAAGGCCAAGTCAAAATGGTTTTTCAGTTAAATGTTTAGTATCTTAGAGAGTCATAAATTTAAACTAAGAAATCATGAAAAGTATATTAGTGACCATCGATTTTAACGAAAAAGAAGCGCCTTTGTTAGAGCAAGCATTTAAAATGGCATCGGCTTTTAAATCTAAATTGTGGATTATGCATATTGCAGCACCCGAGCCAGATTTTGTTGGTTACGATGTGGGGCCGGAAGAAATTAGAGATGCACGTGCAGAAGAATTGAGAAAGGAACATCGCTTGCTTCAGAAATATGCTAAAGATATGAATGACCGTGGTATAGATACAGATGGATTATTAGTAAGTGGAGCAACCATTGAAACCATTTTACAGCAAGCAGAAAAATTAAAAGCCGATTTAATTATTACGGGGCATGAACGTCATGGGTTTTTCTATAGAGCAATTTTGGGAAGTACAGCCGAGCAATTACTAGAAGATTCCAAAATTCCGTTATTAATAGTACCTTTAGACCTAGACAAAGCATAATTCTTAAATAAGTAGTAGATTCGTTTTTTAAATTATGATTTTACATGACCATTAAAGATTTAGAGGGGACTTTTACCGTAATGGGAAGTAACCAAAACGAAAGCAATCATACTTACGAGGGGACGCTTAGTTTATCTGTAGATAGCGACAACCGTATTCAGGCCATCTGGTTAATACATAACGAACAAGAACAGTTTGGAACAGGGTTCTTTAAAGACAATATATTGGTGGTGAATTTCTATTATTTAGGAGAAGACGACAAGAAATTTAAAGGCGTTGTTGTGTATCGCTGTTTAACTCCCGATATTTTGGATGGATTCTGGTCCGAAAAATATGGAGATCCAGCTTATCTGGGCGAAGAGCGTTGCTTTAGAGTTAAAGCAACCGATGAGGTTTTAGAATAAAAAAGCTGTTTAGTCTTTCTATAACTAAACAGCTTTTTTTTGTTTTTAACCGAGTACTAAATGTTAGGGATTTAAAGATCTTAAGTATTCTAAGATGGCTCTAGCATTCTCCTCGCTTACAGGAGCGGTTACCATTGGCGCTTTATCATATTCCTCATAAATACCCTTTGCTAATGGGTCTTCTTTTACCATCTGAGACGTATTCATGGTCATATTCATTATCCATTCCGGACTTCTTTTAGTAGTAATATCTCCTAACGCTGGACCAATAAATTTACGATCTGTTTTATGGCATGCCATACAGTTTATTTTAAAATAGTTTTCTCCTTTTTTAGCCAGATCTTGATCTATACTTTCTTCTATGGCTACAGAAGTAATTGGTCCAACACCTTTGTTTTCTAAATCCACAATATCTTCAAAAGATTTTTTTTCTTCGGCAGGTTTGGTCTGCTCTACAGTTTTAGAAGAACTTGGAGCGTACTCAAAAGATTTTTTTTCTTCCTTCTGTTTACAACCAACAATAAGTAATGCCAATGCGATAAAGAGTAATTTTTTCATTTATATAATTTTTAAGAATTTCAAGGGAAACGTAAAATTAAATAAAAAGAAATGTTTTTAATATGACGATAATCATGTTATTAGGCTGTTTCAGAAAGAGAATAGTTTCATGTATAATTTGTGCTTAAACGTCTTAATTTAATTATATGTGTGGATTACACAGTATTTAAGTAGCTTTATAAGCTCGTACCTAATCTAGATCCTTATCTGTTCTGGTACTATAAATTTATAATAGCCTAAATGAAACTGACTTTTTTATTCCTTTTATCTGTTGTTACGCTAACCGCTCAAAATATTACAGGTACTGTATTGGACAGAGATACCAATTTGCCTTTAGAGGATGTAAACATTTATTCTAAAACTATAGGGCAAGGAACAGTAACCAATGAGAAAGGCGAGTTTGAGTTACAGATCCCAAAAGCTAAAGAAACAGCTCTTATTTCGTTTTCTAGCGTTGGCTATGAGACTAAAACTTATACACGCGAACAAATAAAGTCTTTAAACTATATTATCTTTTTATCTAAGATTAATGAGGCGTTAGAGGAGATTGTTCTGTATTCTGAACTTGAGTTACAAGAGGCCTTACCGTATAAAAAAGTAGCCTCGTTAGAGGAAGGCGTGCATCATTTTGGAGCAACAATGTTGGGCCATAAGATTTATGTTGTTGGTGGAGATAAAACCATAAAAGATGATGTTAAAAAACGAGCGCTTCAAGAATCTGAATCTATTGGAGAATTGTTTAAGAATGTTAGCAAACCCGAGCTAATTTGGAAACACTATAGTGATAAACTACAAATTTACGATGTCGATAAAGATACGGTTGTGGTTCCAGAATTAAATTTCAGAAAACGGGCTTATCATAATGTTGTGGCTGTAGATAATAAGGTATATGTGTTAGGCGGAAAGTCTCTATCTAAAAGTCAAGCAACAGAATATTTAGAAAATAAAATTGAAGTGTTCGATCTTGATAGTCATGCATTACAGTTAGACGATACGTATCCGCATCAGGCTATTAATTTTACTTCGGTTGCTTACCAAGATAATATAATTGTAATGGGTGGTTCTAACAAACGTAAATCTAATGGCGATAAAATATATAGCGATAAATCGTTCCTCTTTAACATTACATCTGGCTATTGGTACGCACTAAATAATATGACAACAGCAAAGGAAGTTCGAGGTGTATTAGTTAAGAATAAAATCTATTTAATTGGTGGTTTTAATGGTGATATGTTAAAAGAAATTGAATCTTATAACCTTGAAACTGGAACTTGGAAAGCAGAAGGCGATTTGTTTTACGGTATGGGGAACGCTAGTGTAACGGCGAATAATGACACCATTTATATATTTAACGCAAGGAAATTGTTAACCTATAATGTAGAGACTAAAGTTTTAAATGAATACGATATTCGGTTAGATTTAAGCGCAACCTCACTCTTTTATGCCAATAATGTATTGTATATCGTTGGAGGAAGTACAGAAGTGTATTACCAAACCATGCCGTCTTCAGATATATATTCTATTGATTTACGTGAGTTGCCTAGAACTAAAATTCTGCATTCCAAAACCGTGGAGTAGCTACAAGAACATCGTTTATATAAAATGGCACGTTATTTAACAAGGTTCGTTCCATACATGTATCCGATTTAATAAATGTTTTCAAACAGCTTAAAAAATGGGATTCATTACGGAGCACTCTAAATACCTCGAAAAACGACGTCTACGATATAGCGTTTCAAACCACATAAAATATGATAAAAATCACTGTTTCTTACTTTTTATTCAACATTTGAACTATTTTGTTTCATGATTTTATCAAATTCATTAATTATTATGATTTAACTTTTGTAATCGTAAAAAAATCAATACTTTTGGTACACCAAATTGGTTAACCAGTTATACAACAAACAAACTACAATGATAAAACAAGAGTCTAAGGTCTTTTTTAACTACTTTTTAGTCCTTATTATAACCGGGAGTTTCTTATTTATATCTTGTAAAGATCAAGATAAAGCAAACAATTTAGTGACAGACGTAGAGATGTTTAACGCTGCAGTTGCTAATGCCAAACCAGGCGACGAGATTGTACTTGCAAATGGAGTTTGGACCGATACAGAATTGGTTTTCGATGCCAAGGGAACAGCAGAACATCCAATTACGCTTACTGTAGAAGAAAAAGGTAAAGTGACTTTAGAGGGGCGATCCAATCTTCAAATCGCAGGGGAGCACTTAATAATTAAAGGTCTGGTTTTTAAAAATGGTTATACACCAACCAATGCTGTAATTTCTTTCAGAAAAAATAGAGAAGAATTGGCTAACAATTGTCGTTTAACAGAATGTGTTATCGATAATTTTAATAATCCAGAACGTCATGTTCAAGATTATTGGGTTACCATTTACGGAAAAAACAATCGCTTAGATCATAATCACATTGTTGGTAAAAAGAACTTAGGTGTTACCATGATTGTGGGTTTAGATACTAAAGGGAGTGTCGAAAATAATCACCAAATAGATCATAATTATTTTGGTCCTCGTCCAACATTTGGAAATAACGGAGGAGAAACATTACGTATTGGTACAAGTCATCACGCATTAGAAAATTCTGGTACAATAGTAGAATCTAATTATTTTGATAGATGTAACGGAGAGATAGAAACGGTTTCTAGTAAATCTGCCAATAACATTTACAGATACAATACGTTTTTTGAATGTACAGGAACGTTAACCATGCGTCATGGAAATGAAACCTTAGTAGAAGGCAACGTGTTTTTAGGAAACAATAAGCCAAATACGGGTGGGATTAGAATTATAAACGAAGATCAGATTGTTAGAAATAATTATTTATTTGGCGTAACAGGATATCGTTTTAGAGGTGCATTTGTTGTTATGAATGGTGTGCCAAATTCGACACCAAATCGGTATATGCCAGTAATGAACAGTAAATTGTTAAACAACACTTACGTAAATTGCGACAATATATTATTTTGTGCAGGAAGCGACGAAGAGCGTAGCGCACCTCCAACATCTACAGAAATTTCAGGTAACATTTTCTACCACGATCATAAAGACAATATATTTACTGCATTCGATGATGTTAGCGGAATTTCATTTCATGAAAATATAGTAGGGGAGAATATTAATACCAATATCGCTGGCGGATTTACACCTGCTAATCTTAAATTGGTAAAGAACGATCAAGGATTTTTAATTCCGACTTCAGATCAAATAAAAAACCCGATTGTAATTAGTGATAAAATCGGAACGAAAGACAATACAGGAACTACTTGGTATTCTAAAGACGATAAAACCATAGCGTTAAATTCAGGACAAACAATTGCTGTAGAGCCGGGAATTAATACGTTGTCGTTTGCAACGGCACATTCTAATCCTGGTGATGTAATCGAATTAACTTCGGGAGAAACTTATGTGTTAACCAAATCGGCTAAAGTTAAGCATCCGCTTACCTTTAAATCTTCAGGAAAAGAAAAAGCAATCATTTTATTTGAACGTATGATGGCTTTCGAAATAGAAAACGGAGGAAGTTTATCTTTAGAGAATTTAAAATTTAATGGGGCAAGTTCTCCAGATTATGCAGGAAATGCTGTTATAAGTACGAGTAAAAAATCAATGACAGAAAACTATAAGTTATTTATCGACGGCTGTGATTTTGAAGATTTAATTGTTAACCATTCTTTTGATGTGTTACGCGTAGGTAAAGGTACTTTTGCCGATACAATAAGCATTCAAAATTCAAAATTTAAAAATATCACAGGACATATTGCAGCATTAGACGCAGAGACAGATGATATTGGTGCGTACAACGCAGAGTATGTTATTATGAAGAATAATATTCTTACAGATGTTCAAGGCGTGGCATTAAGATTGTATAGAGGAGGAACGGATGAAAGTACATTAGGACCCTTTTTAGAAATGGAAAATAATGTCTTTAATCATGTTGGTTTTGGAAAGAAAAACAAATACAATGCGGCCTTATCATTATACGGTGTACAATCCAATCGTATTGAAAACAACATTTTTAACGATACAAAACCTGTCGAGATGCACTTGGTTGTAGGGGAGCCTATCGTAAATATTTTGAATAACGATTTTTACAAAGTCGATGATATGCGGGTTACCGGCAATCAGAAATATACAGTAGCAAATAGTCTTTCTGTAGATCCAAAATTTTCGAATACAGATACATTTGAACTAGCAACCGATTCGCCTTTAAAAGGAAAAGGTGCAAATGGTAAAGATTTAGGTATTATAAAGTAGATTTTAAACAAACAAACAAACACTTATGTTATTAAAAAGAATCCTTTTTATCTGTTGTGTGCTTATAGCGCAAAATGGATTTTCTCAAGAACACCCAAATTTAATTTTAACCAAACAAGGGGTTAAAGACATTAAAGCGCAACTGGGAAATGTCCCTTTATTCGATGCGACTTTAGCTCAAGTAAAAGAGAAGGTAGATGCTCAGATTTTAAAAGGGATTGATGTTCCTGTACCAAAAGATATGGCTGGAGGTTATACGCACGAGCAACATAAACTAAATTACTTAACCATGCAGGAAGCTGGGGTATTATACCAGATTCTTGGAGATGAAAAGTATGCTATTTATGTGCGTGATATGCTAATGGAATATGCAAAAATGTTTCCGGGATTGCCAAGACACCCACAAGAACGATCTTACGCAAGAGGAAAATTATTTTGGCAATGTTTAAACGATTCGGTTTGGTTAGTATATACTAGTCAGGCTTACGATTGTGTGTATAATTTCTTATCTAAAAAAGAAGTTAAATACATCGAAAAAAATCTTTTCAGACCTATGGCCGATTTCTTGTCTGTAGATACACCTCAGTTTTTTAACCGTATTCACAACCACAGTACATGGGGGAATGTTGCTGTTGGTATGATTGCCTTAGTTATGAATGATGACGCTTTAATAGATAGAGCATTATACGGGATTAAGGATTTAAAATTAGATGCAGGGAAAGATAACGATGGTGGAGATATTTTTGTTGAAGGACAAAAAGCAGGTTTCTTAGCAAACTTAGAAGAGCCATTTTCACCTGATGGATATTATACCGAAGGAGCTTATTATCAGCGTTACGCCATGTATCCATTCATGATTTTTGGTGAAGCATTACAAAATGTAAAACCTGAAGTAAAACCATTCGAACATAAAAATGGAGTGTTATTAAAAGGTGTAGATGCATTAATGAATTTAACCGATAAAGATGGTGAATTCTTTGCTTTAAACGATTCTCAAAAAGGAATGTCTTATTACACTTCGTCTTTAGTATCTGCTTTAGATATCGCATACTATTATGGCGACAGAGATCCTAGTTTATTAAGTATAGCACAAGAACAAGGTCGTGTACAATTAGACCAAACAGGTTTAGCTGTAGCGATGGATATTCGTGATGGTAAAGCAAAACCTTTCGAAAAGAAATCACTATTATTAAGAGATGGTGCAGATGGAGATCAAGGTGCGATTTCTATTTTACGTTCTACTAAAAATGATGCCTTAACACTTGTAGGTAAAAATGCAGCTCAAGGATTAAGCCACGGACACTACGATAAATTATCTATTTCTTTGTTTCATGAAGGACACGAAGTGTTACAAGATTACGGCTTAGCTCGTTTTGTAAATATTGAACAAAAAAATGGAGGTGGTTATTTAAAAGAAAATAAAACATGGGCAAAACAAACTATTGCGCATAATACTATAGTACAAGATGAAACGTCTCATTTTGGAGGTAAATACGATATTGGTAGTCAGCACCATTCAGATATGTATGTGTTCGATGTCGAAAATCCAGATGTTCAGATTTCAAGTGCAAAAGAGATTAACGCTTATCCTGGAACTGTAATGCAACGCACAACGGTGATGTTAAATAACGCAAGCTTTGAGCAACCAGTGGTGTTAGATTTAATGCAGGTGACTTCAGATAAGAAACACCAGTTCGATTTACCATTCTATTATTTAGGACAAGTTATTTCGACAAATTTCGACTACAAAAAGTACGAAACGCTTTCTACCTTAGGAAAAGATCACGGATACCAACACTTATGGAAAGAAGGATCAGGACAATCTACAACAGGAGAAGCCGCATTAACATGGAGAAGTCATAACACATTCTTTACATTAACCACAACAACATCTGCAGACGACGAATTAATTTTTGGACGTATTGGTGCAAACGACCCAGAGTACAACTTAAGACCAGATCCTGTTTTAATTGTTAGAAAACACACAGATAATGCGTTATTTGCTTCGGTTATAGAAACTCACGGTAAATATAGCACGGTAAGTGAATTGTCTGAAGGGGCGTTCTCTAGCATTGCAAAATTAAATGTATTACAAAGTAGTGCAGATTATTCGGCCGTTCAGATTAGTATGTTAAATGGTGACGAGTTTGTATTTATAATGTCAAATTCGGAGGCTTCAAAAACTAAAAAACACGAGTTAAAGTTAAACGATAAGGTTTATACTTGGACAGGAGTAAGCTACTTTAAAAAGCAATAATTATTTAAGTAGTACGTCTACACTTATAATTAGTAGATATCGATTTATAGTTCAAAAAACATCACCCACTTTAATTAAAAATATTAATTAAAGTGGGTGATGTTTTTTGTGTTTGGATGTGTCTTATCTGCATATCGATATGTTAAAAAATTTAGGAAATAAATTCCGGTCCGAATTTCATATTATAATGGCAAAATAGATCAAAATTTCACTAACAATAAAACGGCTATGTTTTTAGTTTTAAGGAATGTACTATTAAACCAGGTGCCTTTTGATAATTGTTATTAAAAGGCACTTTTTTTTTGCGACATAATTTTTTTTTAACATAGAATTAATATATCTTTGGTCAACCAATCTGGTCAACCAGATTGGTTTTTTAAACAAACCTTAAAAAGGATTAGTTCTTATTTTTTACTGATTTAGAAACAAAATTATTTGATTTTACTCCCTTTTTGCTAAGAGTAAATTAAGTGATTCTGCTGCTGTTTAAAAGTAAATGCTGTTGCAAGATAAATTGAATAAAATACATTTTGCGTCGGGAGTTATTTGGAAAACGGAAGCTTGTTTCTGTTGAAAGTTTAAGATGACTGGTCTTAAAAACGTTCTAAATTTTTTATTATTAAAACAACAACAAATGAATTTGAAAAAACAATTAGTATTGTATGTAGTTCTGTTGCTAAACACGGCATTGTTTGCACAGGATGTAGTTTCGGGGCTCGTTTCTGACGAACAGGGTGTCCCGATTCCAGGGGTTAATGTTCTGGTTGTAGGAACATCTCAAGGAGCAACTACCGATTTTGACGGGAACTATGAGATTAAAGTAGACCAAGGTGCGGCTTTACAGTTTTCTTACATAGGTTACGTGTCTCAAACTAAGACAGTTCAAGCCAACCCAACAATTAATGTTACTTTAGTTGAGGATGTAGCTCAATTAGACGAAGTCGTAATTATTGGTTACGGTGATCAAAAAGAGAAAAATGTAACAAGTGCCTTAACTAAAGTAGAATCTAAAGAAATCGTTGATCGTTCTGTATCACGTGTGGAAGATGCATTACAAGGTAAAGTTGCAGGTTTAAGAATTCAAACCGTGTCTTCAGAGGCAGGTGGGGATCCTAAGATTACAATGAGAGGGCCTGGTTCTATTACGGGTTCTTCTTCTCCATTAATCGTTGTAGATGGTGTTGTATTAGGTTCAGATCCAGATATTTTAGGGTCTATCGATAACAATAACATCGAATCTTTAAGTGTATTAAAAGATGCTTCTTCTGTAGCAATCTACGGTTCTCGTGGTGCAAATGGGGTAATCCTTGTAACCTTAAAAGAAGGTATTGCAGGTAAAACGTCTTTTTCTTATAATACGTTTACTGGTTATAAATATACAACCAACAACGATAACTTTAATACGACTATTAGCGACGAAAGAAATAGATTAAACGGTTTACAAGAAACTGTTAGCGCTATTTCTCCAGACAGTCCACGATATGAAGATATTAATAGATATTACGATAATGCATATGCAGAATTAGAAGCTATGGACTTTATCGCTTCTTTAGGTAGTGGAGAAACTAATTGGCAAGACGAAATATTTAATGGTGGATTTATTAAAAACCACTCGTTAGCAGTAAGAGGTGGAACAGATTTAACAAGCTATACAGCTTCTTTAGGTTTTCTTGAAGACGAAGGTGTAGTTTTAAATGACAACTTCACAAAATATAATGCTAGAATTAAAGTAGACAGCAAGTCTAAAAACAAGAAAATTAAGTTCGGAGCTAATTTATCTGCAAACTATAATGATCAAGTTAGAGTTCCAACCAGATTTACAGATCCTTTAAGACAATATGGTCATTTACCACTTTATTTAACCGAAGAGCATATGCCATATGTAACTAACTTTTCTACAGAACCAGGAGTTTCAACCGATGCTGGTAAACTGTTCGAAAATTTAGGCGTTGGTAGTTATGGTTTTTCAAGAGCATTCGACCACGTATTTACTGTAGATCCTAATAACCCAAGAGCTATTGCTAGAGACCCTAATACAGGACTTCCGTTAGTTAGCGATTTAACTTCTGGTGGTTTAACATTATCTACAACTAAAAACGTTCACCCATTAGTACACTATTTAGAGCGTTCTAGATTATCTAAGAAATTAAGTTTAAACACTTCTGCTTACTTAGATTTTAAATTAGCTAAAGGACTTAGTTTTAGACAAGGGATTTCTGGTGTATTCAGACACAGTAAATCTAATAATGCAGATTACTTATACGGACAAGAAAACAGAGATCAAGAATCTTTCCGTTTAGAGTCTAGAGACGAATTAAACCAATATGCATTCGAATCATTACTTAAGTATAACACATCATTTGGTAAACACGATTTTAACTCTGTATTTGGTTTCGAATATACAAGAAGAGATTTTTATACTCAAGAGTCTGAAGCTGTAGGATATACAAACGACTTTAATAACAACATCGCACTTGCAGATGGTGGAACAACATTTACAGATAATGGTACAGATAAATTAGTATCATACTTCGGAAGAATAGATTATAACTACGACGAAAAATACTTAGTTCAATTATCAGCACGTACAGATGGTAGTACTAGATTTGGAACAAACACAAGATTTGGTTTCTTCCCAGCAGCGTCTGTAGGTTGGATTATGTCTAACGAAGATTTCTTATCGTCTAGTGACTTTATTACTTTCTTAAAATTAAGAGCGAGTTATGGTATTTCAGGTTCTAACGAAATTACAAGTAACATCTTTAACTCTCTTTACAGATTCGAAGAAACATTTAGTACAGTTGGTTATAACGGCTTAACAGGAGTTAAAGCAGTAACATTAGCTAACCAAGATTTAGGATGGGAACAATTAGTAGAATTTAACCCAGGTATCGATGTTACTTTTGGTAGAGGAATAATTAGCTTAGGAGTAGATTACTATACAAGAAGTAGTAAAGATTTAATTCTTTTCGCTCCTGTACCAGGTGTTTACGGAACAGACAATTATTTACAAAACCTTGGAGAAGTTAAAAACGAAGGGGTAGAAATTGAATTAAGCGCTAGAATTATCTCTACAGAAAATTTCAGCTGGAGAGCTTCAGGTCAGTTTTCTTTAAACAGAAATGAGGTTGTAAGTTTAGGTAAAAACGATCAAATTATTTCAAGAATTGATCAAGATACTAGAGCAACAGAATTTATCGCTAGAAATGGTCAGCCTATCACATCTTTCTACGGATGGGTTTACGAAAAAGAAATACCATTAGAATGGGTAGATAATCCTTTTAACAGATTTAATAATGACTTTGCCGATGTATATGTAAAAGATTTAAATAACGATGGTATTATCGATGATGAAGATAGAACAGAAATTGGTAACCCTTATCCAGATTTTAACTGGGGTGTTAACACAGACATTAGATTGTACGATTTCGATTTTGCAATGCAATGGCAAGGTTCTCAAGGTGGAGAAGTAAGAGTAGCAGATTTAGATCAGCTTTACTATGCGAGTGAATCTTCAGTAAATGAAGTAGCAAACTTCCCAGACAGAGATTTAACAGTACACAGAAGATTTACAGACGACCATATTCAAGATGCTTCATTTATAGCATTAAGAAACGTTACTATTGGGTACACAATTCCAGAATCATTTACATCTAAGTACAAAATCGACAGATTAAGATTCTATTTATCTGGAGAGAACTTACTTTTCTTTACTGCTAGTGATTACGAAGGATTTAATCCAGAAGCTGCAGGTCAAACTTCAGATAATGCGAATACTCCATTAACAGCAGGTTACCAAAGAGGAGATGGTCCAATAGTTAGAACTATTTCAGCAGGGATTAACTTTCAATTTTAAATAATTAGACATGATGAATTTATATAAAAACATATTAATTTGTTTTTCACTTGTAGCTTTATTTACAAGTTGCGAAGAAGAACTTGACCTTTCAAACCCGACCGCTCTTTCTATAGAAGAGTTGCTTCAAACAGATGATGGGTTTAAATTCTTAGCGAACGGAGTTTTAGATGCATATCAAAAAGTTCCTGCTAATGAATTCTTAATTTCTGAATTGAGATCTGATAACGTTAGAGCCAATACAGAAAACGGAAACTATCCAGCGTTTAATGCGTATAACATCGACCCTAATAACGGGGATGTTGCAACATATTACTCAAACAATATGTCAACCATTAAGCATGCAAATACAATTATTGATAATAGATTTTTAGCTCCAGAAAATCAGCAATACACTGTTGGTGAAGCTTATTTTATGAGAGCATTATGTCACTTTAACTTAATAAGAGCATATGAAAATATTCCTTATATAGATACTGTATTAGACATTAACGCAGACGAAGCTTACGACTATCCTCAATTGGACCCAGCTGTAGTTTACGAAAAAATCATAGAAGATTTTAAAACGTCTATAGCCTATTTACAAGACGCTACAGTAGATAGATACAGACCATCTGCAGGTGCCGCTATTTGTTTTGCCGCTAAAGCATATTTAAGTCAGCCTACTCCTAATTATAAAGAAGCAGAACTTTTATTAGCTTCAGTAATAGATAATAGCTCGTCTTACGGATATAGCTTATTGTATACAGAACAAGGTAGTGACGATTCAGATTTCGAAAACTATAAAAACTTAATTAAAGATTTCGGTCATGTATTTGGTAACGATATCGATGGGACATTCACAGATGGTGTGCCAGATGGTTCTTGGTCTAATAACTCAGGTTTAGAAATTAACGACGAAGTTATTTTCTCTATCGCTTACGATTTAGTAAGTAGTGATACTTATGTTACTGCAGATAGTTCTTTAGACGAGCAAGTACAAACAGATTCAGAGTCTTTTAGTTTTGCAATGACCTTACAAGGACCTTCTAATGGGGTGAACATCGCTTCTAACGAATTTTTAGAAGTTATGACTCCAGAATTACAACCTGTAAGATTTTATGTGAGTTTTGATGCCTTAACATACAACCCAACCCTTGAAACAAACGATACGTTTAACGCAAAGTACCCTACACCAGGAGAAATTGGAGATAACGACTGGATTGTTTTAAGATATGCAGATGTGTTATTATTATATTCTGAAGCTATTTTAGCAGGAGGTAATAGTACTACAGATTCTAGAGCAATTGATGCATTTAACCAAGTAAGATTAAGAGCAGGTTTAGACGAAGTTGCTAACTTAACAAAAGCAGAGTTATTAGCAGAACGTAGAGTAGAATTCGTATACGAAAACCAAAGACTTTACGATTTAATTAGATTTGGTGAAGCAGATAGAGTCTTATCAGAATTTTCAGCTAAGAACAGTTTGTTCTATACTAATGAAAAGAAATACCTTCCGTTTCCTCAGAGAGAATTGGATAATTTACCTAATTTTTATAATCAAAATGACGGATACTAAAAACCTAAAAATTATGAAAAAACACTTGTTTAAATTAAAATATATAGTTTTAGGTGCATTTGTATCTTTAACTGCATGTGTTAGTGACGATTTACCTGAAGTAGGTGATTTACCTGACATTACTGGGCCACAGCCTTTCTACAGTTATTCTGATATTTCAACATCTGAATTCGATTGTAATGATGTAGAATTAGAAGCGAATTACGATTTCTTCCTACAAGCGGGTACAAATCTAGCTGTAAACGGAACACAATACCAATGGGAGATTTCGCCATCGGAAAATGTGAACTTAATCAATAAAGATCAGCCTATTATAGAGCAACAAATCGAAGGCGAATTAGCTACGGTTGTTGCGTTGGAAGATGAGATTGCTAAAGTAGAATTTAAGATCCCTTGTGAAACTGATCCTGCAAAAATCGCCGTGTTAGAACAACAAGTAGCCGATTTAGAAGTGCAATTAGCCGCAGCAGAAGCCGCAGTTACAGACGAAACTAAAGCAAACGTTGCCGCTTTAGAAGCTCAATTAGCTGCTTTACCAGCTGGGACTTTACAAGATAGAGAAGTTATTGTTGAATTCCCTGGACCAGGAGAATATACTGTAGGTTTAACGGTAACAGATAATTTAGGTAAATCAGATTATACCGAAAAAATAATTGTTGTAAGCCAAGCTATACCAACAATCGCTATTCCAGAAATTGGAGAAGCAGGTTTCGAAGCCGGAGATTTATTCGACGGTAGTGGAGATGGTAGAGATTCTTGGAGATCGCCAAGTAGTTCTAAATGGGGAAGTGTATTCCAAATTAATACAAAATCAGAATTAGGTGTTTTACCAGAAGGGTATAAAGCAGCGAAATTCCCTTCAGACGGAACACGTGTTGGTTATCAAGAAATAGACGTTACTCCAGGAGCTACTTATGTATTATCTTATTTCAGTAGTTTAGATCCAGGTGCTAGCGGAGACTTAACAGTGTCTATAGTGAATCCAAATGCTCAAGATATTCAAGAAGCACGATTAGAAGCTAATATTCTTGCTTTTAAAACAGAAGACAATGCTGCAAGTGTTCAGGATGTATTTAAAAAGAATGCCATAACATTTGAAGCAGGAGAGCTAGAATCAGTGATTATTTTAATTACGAACTCTGGTACTGAAAGTAGAGTGGATGCTTTTGATATTACAGTTAAACAATAAAAAAATTGAATTATGAATAATAAATTAATTAAAAAACAGAGTACAGGTGTCTTTATCGTGCTATTTTGTATGTTTTTAGGACTAGTATCGTGTTACGATGAGGGTTACGATCCATACGAGCCACCTGTTGGGAATATCAATAATATTCAGCCAAATACGTTGTTTACAACAAGTATAGATCCAGATAATACATTAGCATTAGTATTTAGAAGCTATTCTACAGATGCAGATTCTTATGTGTGGGATTTTGGAGATGGTAATACATCTACAGAAGCAAATCCTGACTATACTTACACCGAAGGTGGATTGTATAACGTTAAACTAAGTACAACAAGTTCAGACGGTTTAGTCGCTGTAGACTCATCAGACGTATCTCCTATTTTTGTAGATTTTAATTTTGCAATGGAAGATACAGAGGTAACCTTCGAGAATTTTACATCTGGTGCAAGTTCTCTTGTATGGGATTTTGGAGACGGATCTACTGTAGAGTGGAAAGCAGAAGACACAGAAGAAGATGCTAAATTTAGCCCAGTACATGTGTATTCTAGTGCAGCGCCTGTTGTTGCTACATTAACAGCAACTAATTATTTAGGACATGAGTTTGTAGTAAGCAAGAACATAGAAGGTTTACAACTGTCTACTATTCCTGAATTTTCATTTACTACATCTAGTTTAACGGTAGAATTTACAGATGCTTCAACTTTAGCAGCGTCTCATAGTTGGGAATTTGGAGATGGTGAAACATCTACAGAAGTAAACCCTACACACACATATGCTACTGCTGGTACGTACGATGTTACGTTAACAACAACTAACGAGGCAGGTGTATCTAGAAGTATTACCAAAGCAGTTCCTGTTGGAGGTGTAGAGCCTACATTTAAAGCTATTGTTTTAAATGGAAGTTGTGACGAGTATACAGTAAATACTGGAGACAATGCAGATGCTTGGGATATGACGCCTAGCAGTACTATAGAAGACGACGTTTTAGGAACTATCGATAGTCCTTACAGAGCACTTTGGAATAATACCGAATTAAACGATTATATCGATGTGACTTACGGAACTAACGAGCAACCAGGATCATCTAGCGATGGTACATATGTAAACGGTGTAAAAACTAGAAGTGTTAAGTTTTCTGATAGCTCACGTCGTTTATACCAAGTGGTAGCGGTAGAGCCAGGAATCGAGTATACGTTTACCATAGACACACGTTCTGAAGCTGCTGGAATTAATACAGAAGTATTCTTATTAAACAAAGAGATTACTACAGAAGTGGGTATCGAAGATTATACAGATGGTTACATTAATATCACAAACGATTTTAATGAAGAAAAACCTTCAGAAGGTAACAATACCTTTACTACTAGTACAGTAAGATTCGAAGCAACTTCAAACTTTATTGTTATCTATGCAAGAGCTTTAAATGCTGTAGATAGTAGTAATGAAGTGTTTATTGATAATATTGATATTATTACTCCTGGATTTTAATTCATAAGAAATGAAAAATTTTCGAAAAGAAATATTAGGATTAATAGTAATAGTTTTTCTTTCTGTTAGTGCTACTTGTCAAGAAAAGGCAAGTAGCTCTGCAGATTCGGATTCTAAAGTCGAAAAAAACGACAAAAAGAAGAAGAAAAGAAAGAAATACAAATTACCAGATATAGATTTAAGTCATTGGAGTGTAACCACACCAGAATTAAATCATAAAGGTAGTGCCATGAATATTGAGCCACCAGAAATTTTGGATTATGCTACAGACGAAAGGTTATTACCTTATATGTACAATGATTCGACTCTTGGAGCTTTGGTTTTTTATTCTTTTCCTAGCGATGCCACTACAGCGAATACAAAATATACAAGATCCGAATTAAGAGAGCAAATGGTGCCTGGCGATAATCACACCAACTGGACATTTGCAGAAGGGGCTTACATGAAAGGTAAATTACAAATGGGAGATGTATCTAAATCCTCAGATGGAAAATACCACAAAGTAATTATCATGCAAATTCATGGTCGATTAACAAATGAGCAGCGTGACTTAATAGGACAAAAAGATAATAATGCACCACCAATATTAAAAATATATTGGCAAGATGGTAAAATTAGAGTCAAGACTAAAGAGTTAAAAAACTTAAGTGCTAGCGATAATGAAATCTTAGACAAAGACGCTTGGGACGATGATAAAGGATTTACATTCGAACAAGAAGTCGGTTTTGGAAAATTCACCCTAGAAGTAGAGGTCTCTGATGGTAAAATGGTAGTAATTCTAAATAAAAATGAATACGCCGTTTACGATAATATTCATATGAAAAGATGGGGCGTTTTTGAAAACTATTTCAAAGCTGGAAATTACTTCCAATCTAGAGATGAAGGGGCTTATGCCAAGGTGAATTATTACGAGCTTGAAGTTAAACACTAATATTTAGAAGCGTTTAGACTATATTAACATAAATATGTATTTCTATAAATACAAATTGATAACTTTTTTTGTAGTTTTGTCCAGCTGAAAACTGGTTAACCAATTTTTTTGAATAAATGAAAGTAGAAGTTTTAATGAGTAATGATTATGATGAGGTTCATAATAAGATTATAGCAGACATTGCTGAGCTTATTAACTCAAAAAATCTTGAGCCAGGAGATAAATTACCATCAGAACGTATGTTGTCTGAAAAATTTGGTGTAAGTCGCGGTTTAGTCAGAGAATCCATAAATAAATTAGAATTTTATGGGTTGTTAAAATCAATTCCACAAAGTGGAACCTTTGTTGCAGATATGGGAATTATCGCAATGAATGGAATGGTACAAGATATTTTAGAACTTCAGGTGCCCGATTTTAAATCGCTCGTTGAAACACGTATTCTTTTAGAATTAAAAATTGTAAAATTAGCCTCTTTAAGAAGAACTGATGCAGATTTATTAAATATTAAAAATGCCTTAGAAGCTTATGAAGAGAAAATTCTAAAAGGAGAAAAAGCTGTTCAGGAAGACTTATTATTTCATCTGGCTATTGCAAAAGCATGTGGAAACAGTATGCTTAACGCATTTATGTTAAAAATTACACCAGAAATTATTACCAACTTTAGGAAATATCATGTTTGTGTAAATGAGCTAACGATGTCTGCAATTAATGAGCATAGAGCCATTTACGAGGCTATAAAAGCAAAAGAAACAATGACAGCTCGAGAAGCTTTAAAAGTACATTTTAAAACATTGTATCAGTATTGTTATAATGTAGAGTAAAATATTAAAGAAGATTTAAGGCGTTTAAGTTTTATCTTTTTAATGCAAACAATTAATTAATAACAAGAGAAAACTGTTAATCTCATTTTTTTCTTGAAAATCTAAAAATTATTATGAAAGTAAAAGGATTAAGGTGGTTTATTATTGGGCTCATATTTTTGGCCTCGGTAATTAATTACATTGACAGGAGTGCATTAGCAGTAATGTGGGGGAACGAAAATCTTCCAGGTTCAATTTCTTACGATTTAGGATTAACTAAAGAACACTATAGTTACATTCTTAACATCTTTATGGTGGCCTATGCACTTGGACAATTGTTTTCAGGTAAATTGTTCGATAAAGTTGGAACACGTATAGGTTACGTTATTAGTATTGGTGTTTGGGGATTATCTTCTTTCTTACATTCTACAGTTAGAGGATTTCTTGGTTTAGCATTTTTTAGAAGTACATTAGGTTTGTCTGAGGCAGGTAACTGGCCAGGTGGAGTTAAAAGTAATGCCGAATGGTTCCCGATTAAAGAACGTGCTATTGCACAAGGTTTGTTTAATGCAGGAGCTTCTATAGGTTCTGTAATTGCACCACCATTTATCGCGATGCTTTTCGTAGCTTACGGTTGGAGAACAACCTTTATGGTAGTGGGATCTTTTGGTATTGTATGGATTCTTCCATGGTTACTTATTAACAAAGCAGGTCCTAAGAAACACCCTTGGATTACACCAGAAGAACAAGAATTTATCTTAGATGGTCAAAGTCAAGCAGACCGTGATGCAGAAGATAATGTAAAAGGATTAACCTTAACACAAATTTTATCGCACAGAGAAGCTTGGTCTATCGTTGTAGGTCGTTTCTTCTTAGAGCCAATCTGGTGGTTATTTGTAGGTTGGATGCCAATTTATCTTTTTGATGTGTATGGTTTCGATGTTAAAGAAGTAGGTATGTTTGCATGGGTACCTTACGTTGGTGCTGCTATTGGTAGTATTGTTGGAGGATACGTTTCTGGACAAATTATTTCTAAAACAAACTCTATCGATAAAGGTAGAAAATACACCATCTTAATTGGAGGTATCATCATGTTCTTAGGATTAGTTGCAACTATCTTCTTTGGAAATACACCAGAACGTTTCGTAGGTATTGTATTTATAGTATTATTTGGTTTCCAATTTGCTATCGGTAACGTACAAACTTTACCTAGTGATTTATTCAGTGGTAAAAACGTTGGTTCGTTAGCTGGATTAGGTGGAATGGTAGGAGTATTCTCTGTTATTATAATGAACTTTATTGTTCCAATAGTAGCAAAAGTGTCTTATACACCTGTATTTATTGCGATTGCATTATTTGTACCGCTAGGAATTGGAGCGATTTATTTCTTCGCAAAAGAGATTAAGTCAGTAGAGTAAAATAAGAGTAAATTAATTAAAAATTAAATATTAATAAAATGAGTGATTTAAAAAATAAAATTGCGGTTATTACTGGAGCTACCGGTGGAATCGGTTTCGAAGTAGCAAAAAGATTAGGTCAAGATGGATATACTGTAGTTTTAAATGGTATTGAAGATGAAATCGGAGCAGAAAGAGTAAAAGAACTTACTGCTGAAGGGATCACTGCTGAATATTTTGGATTTGACATGACAAAAGATGAAGCTGTAACTGAAAACATTACTAAAATTGGTGAAAAATACGGGAAAATCGATGTTCTTGTAAACAACACTGGTGGTATTGGTGTAAGAGCTAGATTTGAAGAAATGACAACTGAACAATACAGATTTGTTATGGCTTTAAACTTAGATTCAGTATTTTTTGCTTCTAGAGCTGCTATTCCTTTCCTTAAAAAATCGGATAACCCATCTATTATTAACTACACATCTAATGCAGCATGGAATGGTGCAGGACCTGGAGCTGGAATCTATTCAGTATCTAAAGGTGGAGTACAATCTATCACTAGAGCTTTAGCTAAAGATTTAGCTGAGTACGGAATTAGAGTAAACGCAGTATCTCCTGGTACTATCGATACGCCTTTCCACGCTCAAATTAAAGCAACTAAACCAGAAGTTTTTGCTTCTTGGGCAAACAGTGTTTTATTAGGTAGATTAGGTCAACCAGAAGAAGTTGCTGGAGTTGTTTCTTTCTTAGCTAGTAAAGATGCTTCTTTTATCACAGCAGAAACTATCCAAATTGGTGGTGGTCAAGCTTTAGGTATCTAAGTTTATATCATATTATATTTAAAAGGGTCTGCTTTACGCAGACCCTTTTTTTATGCCCAATTTTAAGAAGTTCATAATGCTTCATCACATTTTAGGTAAACAAATCTGTGCTGAAGGCATCTCTTTCCGGCATCTAAGTGGTCTTAAGTCTAACGTTTTGTTAAAAAACATTCTAACCGGTATCTTTTATTTAAGTTTGTGTTATGCAACAAGGATTAAAATCGGAATTAACCAAACAAATTATTGTAGACGAGGCGTTTAAGCAGTTTTACGAACAAGGTTTTAAAACAACCAGTATCGATAAAATAATGAAAGCATCTAAGCTTACAAAAGGTGCGTTTTATCATCACTATACAAACAAGAAACAATTGGCGCTTGAAGTCATTGCTTTAAAAGTGCAGAAACGCGTTAGCGATAGTATGATTCTTCCGCTATACGAACCGGGAGATGTAATCGCTATTCTAAATACTACATTTTTAAATAGAATTAAGTCCTTTAGTGGTTACGAAAAGCAACATGGTTGCCCCATGAATAATTTAATAAATGAAATTGGGGATTTCGAAACCGCGTATCAATTGGCGTTAAAACATATTATAGAGACATGGAAATCGGCATTAATCGCATTGATTGATAGAGGTAAATCCGAACATGCCATACGAGAAAATGTGTCTAGTAAAGCCACTGCAATCTATTTAATAAGCGCTTTTGAAGGCATCCGTGGTATTAGAAAACTATACGACAACGATGTATTATTAGACGATTACCTTTTAGGATTGTCTGAATATATACAGCAATTACAACCTTAATATGTGTATCATTTAGCATGCTATACAGTGTGTTTTTAAAATATTAATTATGACAAATAACAGAAGAGATTTTATTAAAAGAACAGCCATGTTTGGTTTAGCTAGTGCAGCCGTACCGCAATTTGGTTTGGCCGCAAATGAAATTTTAAATAAAGAAGACAACATCATGAACACAAGACCTAAAGTATTATTTTTCGATGTAAATGAAACCTTATTGGACCTTACAACCATGAAAAAGAGTGTAGGAGATGCACTTGGTAATCGTAGTGATTTATTGCCATTATGGTTTACTACCATGCTACAATATTCATTAGTATCTACCGTGGCAAATCAATATAACGATTTTGGAATTATAGGCGCTGCAGCGCTTCAAATGGTAGCGGCGAATCATGGCATTACCTTATCAGAGAAAGACGCTCAAGAAGCCGTTTTAGAACCTATAAGATCGTTACCTGCGCATCCTGAAGTAAAGGATGCCTTACAAAAGTTAAAAGACGCTGGATATAAATTAGTCTCGTTTACAAACTCATCGAATAAAGGGGTAGAAACGCAATTTAAAAATGCTGGCTTATTAGATTATTTCGAAGAGCGATTAAGTGTTGAAGATATAGGTAAATTTAAACCTCATGCCGATGCATATGCTTGGGCTGCTAGAAAAATGGGCGTAGAACCTAAAGAGTGTTTATTAGTAGCAGCACACGGTTGGGATATTTCTGGTGCATTATGGGCTAACTGGAGAGGCGCATTTGTAAGCAGACCAGGTGCACAACTTTATCCGTTATCCCCTAAACCAGAAATTAATGAATCTAATTTATCATTAATTGCAGAGCGTTTAATCGCTTTAAAATAATAAGATCATGTACCGGAGCTAAGCCATCCGTATGTTTTTAAATCAAAATCTTAAAAAATTAAATACTATGAATCTGGAAAATAAAGTTATTATAGTAACGGGTGCGTCTCGTGGCATTGGTAAAGAAGTCGCTTTACTGTTATCTAAACATGGTGCCAAAGTGGTTGTAAACCATTCTAATAGTGATGCCGATGCAAAAGAAACCGTTTCTCTTATCACTAATAATGGTGGACAAGCCATTGCCGTTAAAGCAGATGTAAGTAATCGGGAAGAAGTAACCGTGTTATTCGATACAGCCATTGAAACCTACGGAAAAGTAGATGTGTTAGTAAATAATGCTGGTGTTATGAAAGCAACATTACTTAAGGATAGTACGCAAGACGATTTTACGAAACAGTTTGAAGTAAATGTGAGAGGTGTTTTTAATACCTTACAAGAAGCTGAGGCTAAATTAGCCGATGGCGGAAACATCATTAACTTTTCATCGTCTACCGCGAAATTAATGTTTCCTACTTATGCCATATATTCTGCAACTAAGGCAGCCGTAGAGCAAATGACTAAAGTGTTTTCTAAAGAAGTAGGACGTGGAATTTCGGTAAATGCATTGGCTCCAGGGCCTACAGAAACCGATTTGTTTTTAACGGGAAAACCTGAAGCTACTTTAGACAAATTAAAAGGCATGAATGCGTTTAACCGTTTAGCGCAACCTATAGATATTGCAAGAGTGGTCTTGTTCTTAGCAAGCGATGAGTCGAAGTGGATTTCTGGTCAGGTTATTGGTGCCAATGGTGCTATGGTTTAAATCCTGATATCGGTTTTTATTTTAGGTATCTTTGCGTTTAAAGTGGCCTTAAAGTAGTAACGGAGGCTTTTAAAATGATTTAATTTCTAAAAGAAAAAGAAGCCCTTACGCTATAGATTCCTAATTTTGAAGTTTTAAACAAACCCAACACCTAAAACCTAACACCATGCATATTGTTGCCCAAATACTTACTGCTATTGTTGCTCTAGAACATCTTTACATCTTATGGTTCGAAATGTTTGCTTGGGATACTGTAGGTAAGAAAACCTTTGACTCACTTCCGGCGGAGTTGTTTAAAACTACTAAAGTATTAGCTGCGAATCAGGGGCTGTATAATGGGTTTCTAGCCGCTGGATTACTATGGTCGTTTTTTATATCAGATCCTGTGTGGACAGAACATATTAGAGTGTTTTTTCTAGTTTGTGTTATTGCTGCAGGATTGTATGGTGCAAAAACCATCTCTAAAAAAATACTAGTGGTACAAGCTGTTCCTGCTATTTTAGCTTTACTATTTGTATGGCTATCTTAAGATAATTAATAACACATATATTCTGTTTTATAATACACAAAAAGCGAAGGTTTCCCTTCGCTTTTCGCATGTATAGTACTGTGAAATTATATGGCTTAATTCGCAGAACTATTAAATCTGTATGTAATCCCTACATTAAGACCAAAAGATGAATATGGCACTTTTTGAGCTAATTCTTTAGAAGAGTCTGTTTCTGTATTAGATAATTCATCTACATATGTTGTTTTCTTAACAAATCCAGGAGGCAAATTGTCTATAGTATATAAACCTTCAACAGCTACAGTACCATCAGGTAAAACAACGTTGGTGTTGAAACTTTGAATTTCAGAATCTTTACGTTTTAAGCTAATACCATAATATTCAGCTTCAGCAAAAATACTGAAGTTAGAATTTAAGTCGTATTTATATCCTAAAGCGGCTACAAAACCAAGAGGAAATACTCCGTGAAAATCTTCAACATAATTAGTATCTGTATAAGAACCAGCAGGAAGATTAACACCTACTGATGCAAATTGATCTAATTGTGCTTGACTTAAATCTGCTGTATTACTAACCACAGCTTCAGTTTTACCACCTACTTTTATTAAGGCTCCAAAACGTCCGTACACGTTATTTGTAAATTTGTATACCATAGATAGCGACGCTCCGTAAGCACGTGCTCTTGCAATAGCATCTACTTGCTGAGTAGGTAAATCTACTTCAGATATAGTTTGGTCTGCACCATTTAAATATCCAAAACTTAAATCGGCTCCGAATGTGTCATTAAAGAAATATGTTCCGCGTATTTGGAAGTTCAAACCTTCACCATAACTTCCATAATGGTTTTCTGTTCCTGATGAATTTATGGATTCACCTGTTTTCATTCCGGCACTTCCCATAGCGTAACCTGTACTTAATGAGACTTGAAATTGTGCATAAGACATCGTACTTAATAGAACGACTGCCATAGTTAGTATTGTTTTTTTCATGTTTGTTTAAATTTTTTGTAAAAATAGAATTTAATCAGTTTAAAACACTATTTTTTGTGAATAATTCATTTATACGGGTAAATATTGGTGTAATTAACACATTTTTTTTGTAATTCCATACTTAATAATTAAAAATATTTCATCATATTCCGTTTTTTTAACAATACTTATCTTTCAAATAAGTGTTTATTTACGTTAGAATATGTTTTACTTTTGAATAAATTCGTGATTATGACACCGCATGCCTTTAACCATATTCTTAATGGTATAGATAAGAATCCAATTCGTGTTTTGGCCCTCGACACCGAAACGATAAAATATGTGCCTTTAGATTTATCTGAAACACATTTAGAGTTACAAACTATAGATGTGTCGTCTTCCTTGCATTTTGGGGAATATATAACGAGCTATTCAAAAACGCATCAGGCTAACATTGCTTTTGGTGGTTATTTGGAGGTGAGGAACTTATATAAGCGGAGTACGTACTTTAATTCTGAAAATAAACAAACCGAGCGTAATATTCATTTAGGAGTCGATTTATGGTGTCCTGCAGGAACACCTGTTTTGGCGGCCTTGAACGGCACTGTACATAGCTTTAATAATAATTTAAATCATGGCGATTACGGGCCAACTATTATTTTAAAACACAGCATGTGTAATATAGAATTTTACACTTTATACGGTCATTTATGTTTAGATTCTATCTCTAATCTAAAGATTGGAGCAACTGTAATTAAAGGACAGCACATTGGACAATTAGGTACCTCGGAGGTGAATGGCGATTATCCGCCACATTTGCATTTTCAAATTATAAAAGACATGCAAGCGTTTACAGGCGACTATCCGGGTGTGTGCAATGTATTAGATTTAGAATATTATACTACGAACTGCCCAAACCCGAATTTGCTATTAAAAATTTAGTATTTTTAGTTTTGAGATATTTGATGTTAACTAAAAAATTAAGACCTTTATGTCTGCGTTAAATAGAAATATTTACATTAGTTTGTTTGACTATCAGAACTAAAGTTGTTTGTGTTATATTTACATAAACCAGTTCCCAAATTCTTTATATGAAAAAAGTAAAATTGTACATCGGCATGAGTTTAAATGGAAAAATTGCTGCAGCTGATGGTGGTGTAGATTGGTTAGAATCTATTCCAAATCCAGATGAATCTGATTATGGCTATTCTAGTTTTTATGACTCTATAGACACAACAATACAAGGTCATGCCACATACAAACAAATTTTAAGTTGGGATATCGAATTTCCGTATCTAAGTAAAAGAAATTATGTGTTTACCAGAGACGAAACTAAGCGTGACGATAGAAATGCCATGTTTGTTTCAGAGAATCCTATAGATTTTATGAGAGACTTAAAATTGAAAGAAGGGAAAGACATTTGGTTAATTGGTGGCGGACAAATAAATACATTGCTTTTAAATGCGGGCTTAATAGATGAAATTCAAGTGTATGTTATGCCTATTATTTTAACCGAAGGAATTAATCTTTTTGAAGCTTTACCAAAAACAACCAATTTGCATTTAGAATCTACTAAAAGCTACAAGAGTGGGGCTGTAGAAATGTTATACACCCTTAGTTAAATTATACTTTTAGATTGAGGTGCTAAAGCGGTTTTAAAAGTTCCAGTAATTCGTTAGAGGTATAATATTCAAAAACTCGTTGTCTCACAGTAAAGTCGTTGTTTAAAAAAATGGTGGCCGGAAGTGAAAATGGAAAACCTGCTCTAGAGGCCAGAGCCAATGGAATTTCATGTATGCCGTTGCGCTGTGTTAACGATTGTGTATTGGTATATGTCACATTCTCGAATGTAATAGTATCTTGAGTTTCTACATCCATTTTAATGGCATAATATTCCGAGTTAATGGTGTGTATAACATCGGTTTTAGTAAATACTTTACGTTCTATTTTTTTACAATATGCACACCATTTGGCATGGAAAAAGATAAAAACGGGTTTAGGGTTTTCTTGTAAAGCCACTTCTAATTCTGCAAAGGTTTTCCAATGAATCTCATCGGTACTTTGAGAGGTTGCATTGGAATAGCCTCCGAGAAAAACACAAATTAAAAGAATAGATCTTAGCATGATAAATGTATTAAAAATCACCAAATTTTAATCCTACAAATACGGTTCTTGGTCGGTTTGGTCCGTATATATAAGTAGAATCACGCCCTGCTCCAGAATCAAAATCGTTTTGGTAACTGTTAAAAATATTTTGTATTCCACCACTAATCTCTACATGAAAATCTTCTATAGGATCGAAGTGATAGGTTAGCTTTGTAGTCATATCAAAAAAGGCATCGGTGTCTACAAGTTCCATAAATCCAGAGTCACTTATAATATGTGGCACAATCATAGATCCTGTGTAACTACCGGTAACGTCAAGTCTTAAATCTTCAATAATTTCCCAATTAGAATTTACAAAACCATACACATTTGGGGAACGTGCGAACTCTTCTAAAATAACATCTTCTTCTCCAGGGTAACTGCCATCGGCTTCAAAAAGTACTTGATCTTCTTTATATATAGATTTCTGAAAGGTTACTCCCGCTTGGAAAAACAACGATGGGCTAGGAGAGATACTAACTTCTATATTTGTTCCAGCAACGTAAGCGCCCGCTCCATTTCTAGATTCTTCTAAAATAGATCCATTAGGTAACGGTGTTCCTGTGCTTACTATGGTAAACGGATTTTGTAATGTGGTATAAAACCCTTCAGCTAAAAAATTGGTTTGAGTTTTATTGTAGTCTTTTGTGAAATTTAAAGAAGCTGTGTAGGCATTAGAAAATTCACTTTCCAAGTTATTAGACAAGATAACAAAACTTTGTTCGCCACCAACAGAGGCAATATGCAGATCTTCGTTAAAAGCTTGTGGCGCACGAAATCCTCTGGCATAACCACCTCTAAATTGAAGGGCGTCGTTAATGTTATATAATACTGTTAAGCGCGGACTTAAAACCGTTTCGTTAACTTCTGAAGTGCGCTCTATATCTTGAATGGTATAATATCCATCCACATCAACATGGTCTAATCTAGCGCCAATTAAGGCCGTAAAGCGTGCGGTTGGTTTCCATTCGTACTGACTGTAAAACCCGTAATTATTCACTTTCTGATCTACCAAACGATTATAGCCAGTGATAATATCGTCGGTGTCATTCATTTGAAATTCTACGCCCGAGGTAAGTACATCGTTATTTTTAAAATTATGAGTAAATTTTGCTCCGGCAACTAAGGCCAAATCTTTAGTGGTACCAAAGGCATTATTGGCCGCAACAGAATCGGCATGCGTGCGTCCGCCTCCCAAGCCACCATAATAACTCTCGCGATCGGTATGTTGTACAGAAACGTAAGCACTTAAAGCATTTGTTCTTGCGTCGTTATATAATTCGTAATCTAGCCCTGCAAAAATGGTATTATGGTCCAACTGTTCGGTAACATCTGTAAATTGAGGTGCAAGCTCTAAGCGATCGCCACCTCGTCTAAACTCTTTAATAGCTGTAAAGTCTATTCCAATTCTACTATTATCGTTAGGCTTTATAAATGCTTTTGTTCCGAGTGAATTGTTGGTGAGTTTTGTAATTTCACTAAAGCCATCATCATTCGCATCATAAGCATCTCTATGTCTGTACATACCATATACCGTTATACCTGTAGTAAGCGCTTCGTTTACTATAGAGGCATTCATATTTACACTGCGGTCTGGTGTTTTTCCATCAATTAATCCCAAATACGAACTGACATCCCAAGTATTGTTTATAGGTTCTTTGGTTATTACATTAACCGTTCCTGCAATAGCATTAGAACCAAAGAGGGCAGAACCACCACTACGTACAACCTCGACACGATCAATAATACTTACGGGTATTTGTTCCAATCCGTACACGCCATTAAGCGCACTAAAAACAGGTCGGCTATTTACCAGTACTTGGGTGTATTGCCCTTCCAGACCGTTAAGACGAACTTGGGTAAAACCACAATTTTGACAGTTTGTTTCTACGCGAACTCCGGGCTGAAAATTTAATCCATCGGCTAATGAAATAGATTGTGTGGCTCGGAATAATTTCCCACTCAACACATTTACAATAACTGCTGCTTCTTTTTTACTAATTCTGTTTCTGGTAGCACTAACAACAACTTGGTCTAATCCCAAAGCATCTTCGGTTATGTTAAAATCTATAGTTTGATGGATTCCAGATATAACTTCTATTTTTTTAGTTTGGGTGCGATAACCTTGATATTGAACGATTAATGTAATCTCGCCTTCAGGAACATTTAAAGCATATTTTCCATTCACATCGGCATCGACACCTTGAGTTCCGGATTTTACATAAATACTAGCAAATGGAATAGGTGCGCCATTAGAACTGATAGTCCCTGATATGATGGTGTTTGATTGTTGTGCCGAGACGACAAAACCGATTAAAAACAGTAAGTAAAATATTTGTTTCATAGATTGTAAAATATATTTGTTCGTTAGACTAATTAAAAGTTTAGGTAAAGCTAAAACTTTATTCTGTAAGAATAAAATGTATCTTTGCATTTTATTTTAAAATTATGTTCACACCATCTGAAGAGAATTATTTAAAAGTCATTTTTCATCTGCAACAAGATGTCGATAAAGGCGTTTCTACAAGTAGTATTTCTGAACGATTAAATACTAAATCGGCATCGGTTACGGAGATGGTTAAGAAGCTTTCTGAGAAGAAGTTGGTGAATTACCAAAAGTATTACGGTGTACATTTAACCGAATCAGGATTGGTACATGCCTTAAGTATTATAAGAAAACACAGGCTTTGGGAATGCTTTTTGGTAGAACGCCTTAACTTTAATTGGGATGAGGTGCATGATGTTGCAGAGCAATTAGAGCATATAAAATCTGCAAAGTTGGTAGAAGAATTGGATAAGTTATTGGGACGACCATCTTACGATCCGCACGGAGATCCCATTCCAGATGCCAACGGAAGTTTACCTGAATCTTCTAAAAAGAAATTGAGCCAGTTAGGTGCTGGAGATCAGGTGGTGTGTAAAGGTTTTAAAGATAATTCGTCTTCGTTTCTGCAGTTTTTAGCAAAACAAAACATTGGATTAGGCACCGTAATTGATATTTTAGATGTCGAACCTTTTGATGAAAGTATGAAGGTTAAAGTCGATAAAAAAGAGGTTACACTTTCTAAAATGGCGACCAATAATATTCTTGTGTAACAGCTCCCAAGTTTCCGATTAACGAAACGGATTGGGATTAATATTTTGACTAGCTTTTTGGACGATTTCCAATATACGTTTCGCGCGTGTGGGTTCTCTTTTAGCGCTAAGAATCCAGTATAAAATGTTTTTCTTAACCGAGTTACTCAAGCTCGCGTAATACGTTTTCGAGCCTTCGAAGTTTGTAAATTGGGCTTCTAAATCGTCTGGAATTATCAGGGCATCTATAGGATCTAAAAAAGTCCAAGATCCGTTTGCTTTGGCAATGTCAATGCAGACTTGGCCGGCATCGGTCATTAAATGGTTTGCAGTTAAAAAGTCAACCTTATCTTTATTTACTTTAGACCACGTACTGTTCGGTTTTCGTTTACTAAAAAACTGCATGTATGTTTCACTGTCAATAGATTTTTTTACGCTATCAATCCAACCAAAGCATAGGGCATGGTCTACCGCTTCACTCCAGGTGAGATTCTGTGCAGGAGCATTTTTCTTATAAATAATTAACCATACAGAAGCTTTATTTTTATGATGTACTTGTAGCCATGCACGCCAATCGTCTTGGTTTTTAGGGCAAAACTGTTCTATGTCTTTTTTAGTCATCTGCTTAAAATAGATTTATAACCACTTTTTCTTTTTAAAATATAAGAAGGGTAACATCGCCGATAAAATCATAATCACTAGTATTATTGGATAGCCATAAGCACTATTTGTTTCCGGCATATTATTAAAATTCATACCGTACACGCCGGCAATAAATGTAGGAAGTGAAATACATACGGTAACGACGGTAAGCGTTTTAAAAATATGATTTTGCTCCAAATCGATTTTGTTAGAGACATTTTCTCTTAAATCATCTAATCGATCAAAATTAAATTGAATATAATCGGAAACCACAGTTAAATCATTTAGCTCGTCTTTAACCTCGGAGCGAATATCCATTTTTTGTTCCCAGTTGCTCTTTATGTATAAACGAAATACTCGGGTGGTTTCGATTAGTAATTCTTTAATAAGAAGGTTATTAAAATTAAATCGGGTTATAATATCCATTTCATGACTTGAAATGTCTTTTTCAATGAGAATGGAATTAGCGAGTAGTTTTATTTTGCGAGACAGATTTTCGGTGATATCGGCATAATAATCCGAAATAAAAGCAAACTGAAAATTAAAAAGGCTTCTTACATCTGTTGCCTTATGTAAGAGTGCCGCTTTATTTGGGTAGATGTCGTTAATATATTTATCCATACTACTCGATGAAAATAGAAACAATCCAACTTCAGAAATTATTATAAAATAAGGTTCCTCAATTAATTTTCTATTGGTGTCGTAATACGGTATAGAAAAGTGAAAGGCAGCCTGATTATCGTCTTCTAAAAAGTGAGAACTAATTTCGATGTCTTCGTAATTCTTCATTATCGAGAAATCGAGGTTATACTGTTCTGTGAGATATTTTAAATCGGATTCGGAATAATCAAGGAAATGCATGATGAAAAAATCTAATTCGGAAGGAATTTCATTAATGTTTTCCGCTTTAATTATGTTTTTACTTTTTAATAAAATGTCTATCATCGTACAATTTTTGAGAGCGACAATTTAATTATAAATAGGTGGGGAATAAAACATATCGTTACGTTTTAAAATAATATAAGCTACCTGACTGACTTAATTAGGCGTTTTACTATCAGTATACTAGCGAGATTAAAAACAGAGATCCTTTTTTTAGTGTTTTTATTAGGTGTTGTAGTTTCCTTATTTAGTATTTTTGGCGGCTATTATTTCAATATTTTTTTTAATAAAACGCTTTAAAGATTATTCCATGAAAAAAATTAAGATTTTAATCGCAACTTGCCTTCTAAGTACGACCTGTATGTTTGCTCAAGACAAGAGTCTAGATAGTACCGCAACTACCACGGCAAGTGCTAGTGCGGCTCAAGCAAACAACCCTTTAGCAAATATGACGGCGGTAAGCTTCCAAGATTATTATATGCCAAAACTAGCAGAAGCACCAGACGCTGCATTTATGAATACCATGTGGGTGCGTTTTGCTAAGCCCGTGGCAAAAGGAAAAATGTTATTACGTGCCTCTATGCCGTTTTCGTCTTTAGGGATGCCTAACGTAAATGGTGTTGTAAACACAACTAGTGGTACTGGAGATTTTAATGCTTTTTTATCTTATAATTTTGTGTCTAATGCCACAACAACCATGGGTATTGGTCCGTCTATAACAGCACCAACAGCCTCAGACGATCTTTTAGGAACAGGAAAATGGCAAGGAGGATTTGCCTTTGTTGGTTTCGTAGCTAAATCGCCAGTGTTTCAATTTGGAGGATTAATCACATGGCAAGCATCGTTTGCAGGAGATTCGGATAGAGCAGATACAAGCTTAGGAGCAATTCAACCGTTTTACTTTTGGCAATTGGGTAAAGGGACATATTTAAGAGGAGCACCAATTTGGGTATTAGACTTCGAAAAAGATGCATACTCTATCCCAATAGCATTAGGTATTGGAAAGGTAATTAAATTAGGACCTACAGTGTTTAATTTGTATATCGAACCACAATACTCTATGTATGTTAAAGGTACACAGCCTGTATTTCAAGTGTTAACAGGTATTAATTTACAGTTTATGAAATAAAAATTACTTCAATTTTAATGTACTATAAAGCCTCAATGTTTTTAAATGTTGAGGCTTTTTTTATGTGTTATAAAGCACAAGAATTTAGCATTACTAATAGCGTATTGTTTTTGAGGTTAGCTGTGAGTTTTATATCTTTTAACTGAATTAAAAATATGTATGGTTTATAGTAAAAAAGCATCCGTTTGGGAATTATCGGTTTTACAACTCGCCACCGATAAAGTCTGGTATAAAGGCGTGGTTTTAAAAGGAAATAGAGACATTCAAAATAAAAAGGGTAAAGCCTTTCAAAATGCAATTCGCGTTATTTGTTCATATTTCACACCTGTTTTGTCCAATCAAGAGATATGTATTCATACAAAGGCAGGATTAATATTTACAAAAACCGATACATTTGGTCGGTTTCAAGCCGTTTCTGACAAGGCGTATTGCGAAGATTTAAAAATAACACTGTCCGGCTCCGATGAGGTTTTAAAATTAATTCAGAACTATCCTGTTTTTTTTCAGGAAGAACAGAGAACGCTAGATATTATTTCAGACATAGACGATACTATTTTAGTGTCTAACACCGCGAATATTTTTCAGCGTATTAAAACGTTATTATTCTTGGTGCCGGAGCGACGTACAGTAATCGAGTTTACCAAAAACATATTTCAGGCTTGGGAAGATGTGAATCCACGATTGTTTTATGTGTCTAAAAGTGAGAGTAATTTATTCGGACTTTTAACTACATTTATAAAACATAATGAGTTGCCTTTGGGGGTATTAACGCTTACACCATATTTGAGTTTTTTTCAGCTGATAAAAGGACAAAAGCCAATAGATTTTAAGTTGAATGCTATTCGTTTTCTAATCACGCAGTCTAGAAGTAAACATTATATTTTGGTTGGAGACGATACCCAAAAGGATATGGCAATTTATACCACTTTAGCTAAGGCGTATCCCGAACTTATTTTGAAAATATATATTCGCAGAACCGGTAAGGATATTAGTGAAACACAGCAAAAAATGTGGGAAGAGTTGTTGGCTACAGGAACCTCTGCTTCTTATTTTTTACCAGAGCATGCAGATTCCATTCTAAAAGAAATACAGACTCTAAAAGAGGAATTAATATGAAATTATTATTTGTAGTGAACCCCATTTCTGGAGGTGTAGATAAAAAACCTTTTCTAAAAGAAGCTAAGGCAATCTGCGATAATTTTGGTTTAGATTTTAAAATATTTAAAACTACAGGGCACTCAGACGAAGCGAAATTAAAAGACTTATTGAATGAGTATTGTCCCGATAGAGTGGTGTCGGTTGGAGGTGATGGAACTACCTTATTCACTGCAGTGGCTTTACTAAAAACAGATATTCCCATGGGTATTATTCCTTTAGGTTCGGCCAATGGAATGGCAGTAGAGTTGGGCGTTTCTCAAAAACCAATCAAGGCGTTTCAAGACATTATTATGTCTAATATAATTGGAGACCTAGATTTGGTGAGCGTCAATAAAACCCACTATTCCATTCATATTGGAGATGTCGGAATTAATGCCAACATTGTAGATGGATACGAAAAGGATGACAACCGAGGTATGGCTACTTATGCCAAGTATTTTATTGAAGCTTTAAGTAATGTTGAGCCTTTTAAGGTAAAGATTGAATGCAATGATGAGGTATATCATTCGGAAGCCGTTATGCTTGGCGTTTGTAATGCTAGAAAATATGGAACTGGTGTGCCCCTAAATAGTGAAGGCAATCCGATGGATGGCGTGTTCGAAATTGTTTTAATTGAAAAAATTAATGCTAATGTTTTAATCAAAGCCGGACTTTCTAGTTTTGATGAAACGTTTTTAGACAGTCAGAATAATAAAGTAATTAGTACATCTAAAGCTAAAATTATGTTTGACACACCTCAGTTATTGCAATTAGATGGTGAAATAATAGGCGAATTTAAAACCTTAAAAGTTAAGATTTTAAAAGGCGCCGTAAAGTTAATTACGAGTAAACAAAATGTGTATGTATAACGTGAGGCTACCTTAAATATAGAAAGTTAAACTTGAGTGTTGATATCGCATATTTTATAATTAAAAACAAAAGACTTAAGCTAAAGTGTCGTGCTTTAGCTTAAGTCTTTTACATATTCCCACCAAGCGCCATATATAAATTAATGCGCTGAATAATTTTTTCACCTTTAATATTCAATAAGTCGGTTTCAGATTTATACAAATCCATTTGCTGGTCGATTAAGTTTCTCATATCGACTAACCCTACTTTAAATCGCACCTGTTCTAGCTCAAAAGCTATTTGGTTACTTTCAACAGATTGTTTAATAAATATCTCACGTTCTCCTACTGTTTGTACTGCATCTAATGTGTTTTCTACATCTGCCATGGCATTTAAAACGGTGCGGTTATAATTTTCAAGCGCTTGTTTTTGTTGCGCTGTTCGAATGGCAACATTAGCTTTTAATGCACCACCTTGATAAATAGGAGCCACTAATTCGCCACCAATACTTCTGATAGGGTTTGAAAATTCATCGGATAATTGAAAAATCTGACTGTCTAAAACGCCTAAACTTGCGGTTAAACTCAGTTGCGGTAATTTGGCTGCTTCTGCTTCTCCAACACGATAAAAAGCCGCGTTATAGCGCTGTTGAGATGCCAAAACATCTGGACGGCGTTCTAGGATTTGCAACGGAATTCCAGCAGGGATTTCTGCGTTTAGCTCAACCAATTCATTTTTAACTTCTATGTCTGCAGAAGGGTAGCGGCCCAAAAGTAATTCTAATGCACGCAATTGATTGGCATAAGCCAGTTTTAATTGACGATTAGCATCTTTTAAACTATTTAGATTGGCATTAGCCATTTCTACATCTATCTGAGTTCCAATCCCAATATCGAATCGGTTTTGAGAAATCGTCTTCATTTTTTCAGAGAGCTCAATCATTTGCTGTGCCAACTGCATTTGCAAATAGGTTTTCGACGCTAAAAAATATGTTCTTGTAACATGAGCAGCTATAGACAGGCGAGCAAAAGATTGTTCACTTTTCATAGCTTCTAGATTGGCTTCTTCTGCACTTCTAGCACTTCTTAGTTTGCCCCAAATGTCTATTTCCCATGAGGTCGCAAATAGTGCGCCGTTTAATCCATTGCCAAAAGTACCTCCTAGTTTTGTACTCTCTCTTCCTAAGATGGAGAACGCTGGACGTAAAGCCGCTTGCGCTGCTTGAAGATACCCATTGGCTTCTTCTATACGAGCACTCGAAATTCTTAAATCGGGATTGTAAACAAGGGCTTCATTAACCATGCTGTCTAAAACCGGATGATTAAAGGTACTTAACCAATTGTCTTTTACCGCTAATGTATCTGCACTGTTTTGCCAAGTAGAGGGCAAAATAAAGTTCGCAAAAGCCTCTTCTTGTAAATCTTCGCTAGTTCCAGGTTGTTTTACCGCACAACTTTGAATGATACAGAGTCCTGAGAAAATCAACAAAAATTTAAATATGTTTGTGTTAAGGTTCTTCATCCTTAATGTAGTTTAAGTACTAACCAGTCCATTTTGGTACCGACTCTCATAATTACTTTTCTAACCAAATGAATTAAAGCCCCTTTTTCGGTGTATATAGCTCCTTGTCCGATTGCTCCAGGAGCGAGAAATAAATCTTTATCGGCTTCAGAAACACTTAATCGCACAGCGAATCGACCTTCGGTTAAATGAGATTCTTGCGTATCTGGTAATCTACCACTCGCTGTAATTTGACCTTGAGCATTCGCCCAAATGATATGATCGACTTTACATTTTATTATTTTATTCGGGTAGGTTTTAAGAGCAACTTCGGCAGGATCACCATCTTTAACGTATCTAATTTCATTCTGATTATATAGTGCAATAATCCACTGTTCATCTTCAATAAAGGTCAGTACAGGTTTTATAGGAAATTGTACAGCTATGGTTCCAGGACGTAATTGTAGATTTACAATACGACCGTTGGAAGGTGCAAGATATACTGTTTGAGAGAGTTTCCACTCGGCTTCCTGCAGTTCCACTTGCGCTTGTTCTAAAGCGGCACGAGCTTGCGTAATTTCAGATAATTCACCTTCAGTATTTACTGCAGAAATACGTTGTAAATACTGCGATTTTTCTGAAAGTGCCACTGTTCTCTGTGCTTGTAAATTACTTAAATTAGCCTGAGCTTGTTCGTAGTCGAATTTAGAACCCGCACCCAAATCTGCTAATTGTTTGGTTTGTTGCTCTCGTTTAACGGCTAAATCTAGTTGCGCATCAATCACATGAATTCTATTTGTAGCTCCAGAAATTTGGTCTTCTAATTCGCGATCGTATGCTCTTGCACTAAGTACTTTTGCTTCTAATGACGGAATTCTAGATTTAAGATTGTCTACTTTTAATTGGAAAGGAACGGGATCTATTTTAAATAAAGTATCTCCCTTTTTTACATGCTGATTAGGTTTTACCTTAACTTCTGTAACCATTCCTGTTACAGTGGGTACAATTTCTACATTATAATTTAAAACGCGCACATCGTGAGACGATGGTGCAACAATATTTAAAAATAGGATAAGCAATGAAATCGCGACTACTGGAATAATGTAAACAATAACTTGCGAAACGGTATTCCATGGCAATAGTTTGAATTTAAAAAAGATAAGCCAAACAATTCCACTATATATAATAAGTAATAAAATTTCCATAGGTTGGTGGTTTAATAGGTGTGTTTAGGTAGCCTGTTAGAGTTCTGGCGAATCTGGCTGAGGATCATTTTTACTTGAGGCTTTTTCTTCTTTAAATTCTTTTAAAGTGGTTTCGTGGTAATCGCCTTTATCGGTGCCGTAAGCCATTTTGTAAAATACAGGTTTACTGTACGCCCATAACCATGCTAATGGCCAAAGCAGTCCTCCAAAAAGCAAAGACAGAAAACACAGTATTTTAATAGCTTGCGCTTGTGGATGATTGCGTTTTTCGGCAATTTTTTCTGGTAGTACATGCACAAATAGAAAGCCTCCAATTAGAGCGATTGGAGCGATGATTAGAGCTATCCAACTGACAACTTCGGCGACAGAATCTTCAAATTCACTGTCGTGAGTTTCGGCTACAGCAATAAAAGGCAGTAAAAAAAAGAGAAATGTAATACGGTTCTTAAAGGTTGATTTATATCGCATTAGATGTGGTTTTTAACAAATATAGTTAAAATTTAACACGATTTTAAGAAAATATTATTAGAGCTGTTTGGTTCTAAACGTGGGGTTTTTTCAGAATTTTAAATCATTAGAAAGCATAACGTTGGGTTACGTAATGCCTTTATATGGTATTTGATTGTGATCTTAAATAAATATCAATGTGTAAAATTCGAGTTTAATTAAATCTCAGAATTATCTATAGCTTTCTCAAAAAGAATACCGCCTTTGTACATGCCTTTAAGGTAAGGCTGAATTTCTTTGCCTAAATCGGTTAAACTGTATTCCACTCTTGGTGGGACTTCAGGGAAAACGGTCCGGTTAATTAAACCATCTGCTTCTAATTCTTTAAGCTGTTTGGTGGTCATGCGTTCGCTAATGTCTGGTAGTAATTTTACCAATTCGCCATACCGTTTATTGCCTTGAAAAAGGTGTAAAATAATGGTTCCTTTGCGTTTGCCTTTTACCACATTTATAAAGGTGTCTATGGGACAATAACTTTTTTTCATTTTTTTTCTTTGCTAACCTATTGCACTGTACAATTCAGAATAAAATGTTCGTTACCCAACATATTGTGAGGTGTTGGTTGTTACCATTATTATGCTGAAATTTGTATAAAAGTAAGTAAAATTAAACAGAATTAAGATGAAAGCAAACAATTCAATTTTCAAGGCTTTTCGAGTAGAAGAAGTCGATTCGACTTTTAAAACTTCTATTAAAGATATGGCCGTTAGTCCTTTAAATGAAGATGAAATTCGAGTTAAAGTACACTACAGTTCACTGAATTATAAAGATGCTTTATCGGCTTCTGGAAATAAGGGTGTAACCAGGCATTTTCCGCATACTCCAGGAATTGATGCTGTAGGGATTATTGAAGAATCATCTAGTGATGCATGGCAAATTGGAGACCAAGTTATCGTAACCAGTTACGATTTAGGGATGAATACCGATGGTGGTTTCGCCGAGCATATTACCGTGCCTGCACATTGGGCTGTAAAATTACCAGAGACGTTAACAATGAAAGACGCTATGATTTACGGAACTGCTGGATTAACAGCAGGAATGTCTGTACTAAGATTAACACAACTAGTAAAACCTGAAGACGGGAAAGTTGTGGTGTCTGGAGCAACGGGTGGAGTAGGCGCTTTAAGTGTCGCGATACTAAACAAATTAGGTTATACTGTTGTTGCAATAACAGGAAAAGAATCTGAGTCTGATTTTTTAAAAGCGCAAGGAGCTAGTGAAATTTTATTGCGAAATGACATTGAAAACTTCGATAAAAAACCATTGCTAAAACCTCTATTTGCTGGTGGGATTGATACTGTTGGTGGTGTGATTTTAGAAAACATAATAAAAGCCACACAATCTATGGGAGCCGTTACAAGTTGTGGTAACGTAGCTTCGCCAAAATTAGATTTAACGGTGTTTCCGTTTATTTTACGAGGCGTGACTTTAATCGGAATTGATTCTCAAAATTATCCAATGAACTACAGAACCGAGGTTTGGAATAATTTAGCATCCGATTGGAAAATCAGTCAGCTGGAAGACATAGCTACAGAAATCACTTTAAAGCAGGTCGATGAAAAAATACAATTAATGCTTAAAGGACAGCTAAAGGGGAGAACCGTTATAAAGATTAGATAGTAGTTTTCGTTTATCTACGATTTATTCATAAAAAAAAGATATCTCAATAATTAGAGATATCTTTTTTTGTTTTGTTCAATTTTAAAACACACTAAGCAGGTGTTAAATCGTTGTTTTTAGATTCTTCTGCAATTTGTTTACGCATTTGTTTTACGGTTAATGTGCTTCCGTCGTGGCTCCAACCTGGAGGTCCAAAGGCATACATAAACTTATGATACCAGTTTTTGCTTTTCTTCATATCTGCCCAAATATTCTGATACTCGTGCATTAAAATCACATATAAATTATAAGACTCTGGAGGTGTAGACACGCCATATTCAATTTCAATAGTTTCATCTAATTCTTTCCAAGTTCCAAAAATACGGTCGAATACATTTAAGAAGCCACCATGATTTTTATCCATGTATTCTAAATTCCTAGCATGGTGAACTTGGTGCATGGTATGCGTGTTTAAGAATTTTTCGAAAACCCCTAACTTTTTAACGTACTGTGTATGAAGTTGAAACTGCCATAACGATTCAATACCTAAGCAAACCACTAGCATTTCTGGCGGAAATCCAATAATTACAATCCACACATAAAAGAAAGGTTTGTAAAAAAGCGTAAACCATCCATTTCGTACGGCAGTACCTAGATTAAAATTATCGGAAGAGTGATGCACAATATGTGCGGCCCATAATACGCGAACCATATGGTTTTGTCTGTGAAACCAATAATATGTAAAATCGTCTAACAGCATACAAATGGCCCAAAAATACCAAGCATAACCAAACGATTTATATCCCATTATATTGGTGCGAACGCCATTAACTTCAGGATTAAAAAGGTCGTAAGCGAAATTAAAAATCAATATAACGGAAACCGTCTTTATAAGTGCGCCTAAAACGGCAGAACCTACACCAAGGGAAAGGCTAGAAATAAAATCTTTCTTTTTGTATAAATCCTTTTTATCCTTGTCAAAAACTTTACTATACGAGAATTCCAGGGCAATAAAGCCCAAAAAGCAAGGAACACCATATACTAAAGGGTTAGTAAAATCCATAAATTAATTTTTTCTGCAAGTTATAATATATTTTACTCGGAATTAAATCTCTTTTTAGTTGATTTGATTTTTAATAATTTTTATTCTTATTTTTAGTTGATATACTAATTTTATTGATTAGAAATGCATTCTTTTTCTATCACTGATAGTTAGTAGGTTACAAGGCGATGCTGTCGTTAATAAATGAAATAAAAAATGGAGTTAGAACACTTTTCGGACCTTATAAATAGGCCAGATGCCAAAACAAAATATTACAAAAAAGGACAAATTCTTCAGTTTGCTGGAGACGAGCAAGCCAAGTTGTTTTATGTTAAAAGCGGACTTTTAAGAAGTTACATTATTAATGAAAAGGGGAAGGAACACATTTTCGATTTTGCGCCCGAAGGCAAATATATTTCAGATGTAGAATCTCGTCAGAATAATATACCAACAAGTCTTTTTATAGATACGATTGAGGATAGTGAGGTAATAAGTGTGCCGCTAGAGAAATTAAGTCCAACCGGATTAAGTCCTGAACTTATCTTTAATGAATTCACAGATTTAGCGCTTCGATATGGCGTTTTGCAAAAACGATTAATCATGCTTTTAAGCGTGCCTGCACGACATCGTTACACTCATTTTATTGAAACCTTTCCAGAAGCTATAGATAGAATACCGCTTAAAATGATAGCCTCTTATTTAGGAATTACTCCAGAAGTACTCAGTAAAATTAGAGGTGAAATTGCTAGGGGTAAATAATTTACGTTTCTTAATCTAGATTAATTTTAAGACTATTATGTAGCTATACCTTTGTGATATAATTAAATCAATATATCATGAAAAATTTAGTAAAAAATAGTTTAAAATACTGGTGGATGCCACTAGTTTCAGGAGTATTAATGATTTTATTAGGCGTATGGGTTTTTAGAACACCAATCGCATCATATATCACTTTAGCGATTTTATTTCAATTGGGATTTTTAATTTCAGGTGTGTTCCATATCGGATTTGTATTAACTAATAAACACAACATTTCGAATTGGAAATGGAGTTTAACTTCAGGATTTATAGACGTATTTTTAGCTTTCATACTATTCTCTAACCCAGGATTAAGCGCTGTAATGTTGCCTATTTATATTGGATTTATGTTGTTTTTCCGTTCTATTATGGGCATCGGACTTTCCTTCGAGCTCGAACAATCGTCTGTAAAAGGCTGGGGTTGGGGTTTAGCTAGTTCAATTTTAGCTATGTTATTTTCATTCTTAATGATTTCGAATCCATTTTTCGGAAGTCTGAGTATTATTTTTTATACAGGTTTTAGTATTTTATTTCTTGGGTTTTCTCAAGTGAGTATGGCTTTTAATCTTAATAAAATAAGTAAGGAATTAAATGAAGAAGATAGCAATATTTACGAAGTAGAAACGGTGGAGTAAATCGTGGTTTTAATATATTAAGTACAACACAAATTAAAGGAAATGACAAAAAAGTAGAAGCTAATTTTCAAGTGTTAATAACAATTAGTTTAAAAGTCCAAAATGTTTAAATAACATTCTGGGCTTTTTGTTTTATAAGCTATGCTCTTATAATTCATAAAATTAACACGAACGACTCTTTGTTTTAGGAATTTTTTTTCTTTAATTTTTGTCATCTAACACATTGATTTTGTAAGGTTAATAGTCAAAACATCGTAAGCTGATTATGAGTGTTAGAAACTGTCTTAAAATTGAAGCTAATTTGAGTATAAGGTAACATAGCGTTAAAGATTTACTAACCCTTGAAACTTTAAAATGGGGCATTTTTGAACAAAAAAAATAATATGGCATCAAAAGATACGGGCAGACGTGGATTTCTGAAAAAAGCGTTAATTGCAACTGGAGGAATTATGTTAGCTCCAAACTTTATAAGTTGTAGTAACGACGACGATAATTTCGAATCAGATTACAACGAATCTTTACTTAGTACTAAAAATTTTAATCAAGGTGTAGCTAGTTTCGACCCGACCAGTTCCAGTGTAATTATCTGGACGCGCTACGCAACAGCAAACAGTGAAATTATTTGGGAAGTCGCAACCGACTCGAGTTTTTCTAGTATCATTAGAACCGGAAAAATAACTACCGAAACCTCTAGAGATTTAACCATTGCAGTTGAATTGGCAGAACTAGACGCTAATCAAAAATTATATTATCGTTTTATAAATAGTGTAGATAATGCCATGTCTGTAGTAGGAGAAACCTTGACGTTGCCGGTTGAAGCATCTCAAGTTAAACTAGCCGTGTGTTCATGTTCTAATTATCAAGCCGGATTATTTAATGCTTACGATGCTATGGCAAATTCTAATGCCGATATTATTGTGCATTTAGGAGATTATTTTTACGAATACGGCGCTGGAGGATATGGTTCTACGGCCGAAAATGCATTTTTAAACAGACAGCATGAACCAGCTCATGAAATTTTATCTTTAGACGATTATAGAACACGCTATAAACAATACAGGTCTGATGTGTCGTTACAATTAGCGCATCAGAAAAAACCATTTATTTGTATATGGGACGACCATGAAATTGCAAATGATACATACATAGATGGTGCAGAAAATCATGACGAAGCTACTGAAGGGGCTTTTGAAGTGCGTAAACAACATGCGTTACAAGCTTACAGTGAATTTTTACCTTTTTCTCAATTGTCTGAAGGGAAAAACGATATTATTTACAGAACGTTTAATATAGGAAATCTTGTTAATTTAATCATGTTAGATACTCGTGTTATCGGGCGAGACAAACAATTAAACATTGCAAATTATTTTACAGCAACAGGTTTCGATGCTGTTGCGTTTCAAACGGCATTAAGCGATACCTCGCGATCTTTATTAGGTGCCGAACAACTAAGTTGGGTTACTAGCGAACTGCAAGGAAATTCTGCTAAATGGCAAGTACTAGGTCAGCAGGTGCTAATGGGAAAAATGTATATTCCAGCAGAATTATTAATGGCTTTTGGTAGTCCGAATTTCGTGCAAATTTTAACCGATTTAGTGACCATTAAAACCAGAATGTTGCAACAAGACCCTACACTTACAGCCGAAGAAAAGGCACGTGTTTTGTCTGCAATACCATATAATTTAGATGCTTGGGATGGGTATCCTGTAGATAGAGAGATTATTTACAATGCTTTAAACGGCAAGAAAATAGTCACTTTAGCAGGAGATACGCACAATGCGTGGAATAACGTATTAACGTCTCAGGATGGTACCGAAGTGGGAATTGAACTTGCTACATCAGGAATTAGTTCTCCAGGTTTCGAAACCTATTTAGGCGCAACAAACCCAGAAATGTTAGCTGGATTTGAGCAAGCTTTAACGTTATTGGTAGATGGTTTACAGTATTTCGATGCTTCTAGACGTGGCTATCTTATGGCGACATTTACACCATCGGAAGTGAAATCGGAGTGGATTTTTGTAGATACCATTTTATCTGAATCTTACTCGACAACCGTAGGACATACCACGACGTTCTCGTAATTACATACGCTTTTATTTAACAATGCCGTTACTAGATTTACTTCTGGTAACGGCATTGTTATGTTATGGTAATTTCAATAGAGCATATTATAAAGTTTAAAATGTAAAATGAAATTCTCGAATTAGGATGTATTAATAGAGAATATGTTAAAGTTTTAACTATTTCTCTATGGATTTAATAGGTTTTTGAAATTAGTCTAACGTCAGTGAGAGCGCGGTTTTTTGACCTAATTTTGGAGCTCTAAAATACGCTATTTGTAAGATTTTACTTATTACCCTTTGTCTAAAAACCTGATAATCTGTTGTTCATCCGATTTATTTTGTATACTTTGGCAGAAGTAAAAATTGGTTAACCAATTAATTGAGGCCTCGATTAAACAGACCAATTCTTTAACAAATAGCTAATTAAACAATGAGACAACAATTATTTAGTCGCATGTGTCAAACCACACTATGCGTCGTCGTATTTCTTTGCGCCTTTCAGTCGTACGGAGCAGATTACACAGTGAATTCTGCAAGTGAATTCAACAACTTAAGCCTCTCACCTGGAGACGTCGTCACTTGGGCAAACGGCACTTACAGTAGCGATCAAAGAATCAGTTTTACAGCAAACGGTTCAGCTTCAAATCCAATTATTTTAAGAGCAGAAACACCAGGTGGAGTTATTTTTACTGGGCAAACCAATATGGATATTTCTGGTGATTATGTGATTATAGATGGCTTCTACTGGAATGGTGGAGCAGGTAGTAACAATCACATTCAATTTAGAAAGAGTAGTGCGTATGCGAATCATTCTACCATTAGAAATTGTGCGTTTAACAACCTAACGCCTAGTGGCACAGACAAACACCGTTGGATTGTACTTTATGGTACAAATAATACGGTTGAAAACTGTTCGTTTTTAAATAAAAACAGTCCAGGGGCATTAATTTTAGTAGAGTTAGAATATAACGATTTCAATCCTGTGGGACACGTTATTAAGGATAATTATTTCTTCAATTTTATAAAGAGAGATCCGTCTACTACGCATTCTGGAGATAGTGAAACCATTCGCGTAGGAACAAGTGAATTTCAGGATAAAAGTGCCAGCGTGACTGTAGAGGGGAATTATTTTTATAAAGCAGATGGCGAAAATGAAATTATTACAAACAAAAGCGCCGATAACACCTACCGAAATAACACCTTTAGAAGGTGTCGCGGATCGTTAGTGATGAGACATGGTGCACGTGCAACAGTAGATGGGAATTACTTTTTAGGAGAAAATGTTGAAGGTACAGGAGGAATCCGTATCACCGATAGTTACCACGTTATCACCAACAATTACATTCAGGATGTGGTAAGTTCTGGCGATAAATGGAACAACGGAATTACATTAGTAGGAGGTTCAGATACCTCTGGAGGAATCACCAACGGATACCAAAAAGTTGATGATATAGTTGTAGAAAATAACACCTTATACAATGTGGATTCTCCTATCTTTTATAACGACAGATCGAGTTACGATCCATCTGGAGTTCTAAACAATAATGTAATTTATACAACCTTAACCAATATAGTAAGCGGAGATATTTCAGGTACGGGGCAAAGTATGACTTATAATGGAAATGTATATTACGGCACTTCATTAGGTATTTCTGATAGTGGATTTACAGAAGCTAATCCACAATTTTCTGCAAACGGAGAAATTTATAGTGCAAGTAGTTCTGCTGTTTCTGGTAAAGGATCTTCAATAAGTAACCCTCATACAAATAGTATGGTCGGGGTTTCTGTAGGCGCTAGTTTCCTAGATGCTTTAGGAAATTCGGCATCAGGAGATTATTTAACAGTATCTTCTGTAAGCGAATTTACTGCAGAAGAAACAACGAAAACAGTAAGTGTATCGTCTAGTGTAGATTGGTCGGTTACCAATAATAAATCATGGATTTCGGTAACACCTACCTCAGGATCTGGAAACGGAAGTATTTCGGTAACGGTGTCAGCAAATGTTTCTGAAACATCTAGAGCAGGAACAATTACAGTTAGTGGTTCTGGAGTTTCTAATCAGACGATTAGCATCACTCAAGCTGGTACTACAGATTCTGGTGGGAATGCAGGCATGCCTTCAGATTTAATGGCCAATTGTAATCAATGGAAAATTACATATCCAACGGGTGAGGAAGATAAAACTTTATGTGACGAAGAAGGAAATGAATTCTTTTATGTAAACGACGAAGGGAATGCGATTGTATTTCGCGCACCGGTAAGAAGTGATAACGGAACAACTCCTAATTCTGACAATATTCGTTCGGAACTTAGAGAACGTGAAGCCGATGGTTCTAAAGATATATATTGGACTACCGAAGGCACACACGAGCTGTATGTAAAACAAGCGATTACACATTTACCAATTAATAAGTCGCAATTGGTAGCAACTCAAATCCACGGAAATAAGGCCGATGGTATAGACGATTCTATGGTGATGCGTTTAGAAGATAATCACTTGTTTTTATCTTTTAACGGCGGGAAATTAAGAAGTAATGTTACCATTACAGAAAATTACACTTTAGGAGATATTCATGAAGTGATCTTTAAAGTGATCGATGGTAAACATTATTGTTACTACGCTGAAGATGGAAATCTTAAAAATGCGTATAATAGCGGAAATGCATCTCAGTATTTAGTACGTGCCGATGGGAATGATTATGTCATGGACAAAAGTTACGATCAATCATACTTTAAAGTAGGTAACTATACGCAAAGTAATCCAGTTGAAGAAGGTGATGATACCGACGACCTTGATAATTATGGCGAAGTATTAGTTTACGATTTCTCCGTAAGTCATGGCGAAGGTAGTGAGCCTGTAGATCCAATTGCGGTTACCGGTGTGTCGTTCTCGTCCAGTACAATAGATTTAGCATTAGGTAGCGAGCAACAATTAGCAGCAACCGTAAGTCCGTCGGATGCAACTAACAAAAATGTAAGTTATAGCAGTAGCAGTTCTTCTATTGTTTCTGTAAGCAGTAGTGGGAAATTAATGGCAGTTTCAGAAGGAAATGCAACTATTACTGTAACCACAGCAGATGGTGATTTTACAGATACGATTGCAGTACAAGTTGTCGCACCTTCAAGTGGAGATAATTTAGCGTTAAATAAATCTATTTCAGGAACAGGAACTCCAGATGGCGATAATACCGTTGCGAATTTAGTCGATGGTAATACCGAAACACGATGGTCTGTTTCAGGAATGCCACAGACGGCAATTATAGATTTAGGAGAAACTTTTACATTAGGAAGTACAGCATTGGTTTGTTATAGCGATCGTGCGTATCAATACACCATTTCGGTTTCGTCATCGGAAAATGGATCCTATACGGAAGTTGTAAACAGAAGTTCGAATGCAACGCCAGGTTTGGTTTCAAGTCCTATTTCGGATACATTCAATAATATAGAAGCTCGATTTGTAAAAATTACCGTAACAGGCGCATCATCATACGAAGGAAATTGGGTTAGCCTTTTAGAATTAAGCGTGTTTGCAGGAGAGGGAGAACCAGCGACAGTGGATGTGACTTCAGTAACATTGGATTCATCTTCTACTAATTTAGAAGCAGGTGAAACAGAACAACTTTCTGCAACTGTTAGTCCAAGTGATGCTACAAATCAAGATGTGAGTTATACGAGTAGCAATACTTCGGTAGCTACAGTAAATTCAAACGGATTGGTAGAAGCGATTTCTGAAGGTTCTGCAACGATTACAGTAATTACAGACGATGGATCATTTACAGATTCTTTAGCGATTACGGTGAATGGAAGTCAGAATGGGACAACACCTTACAGTATTTCTAAATTCCAAGATTACTTGGCGCAATGTAAATTACAATCGCCTTTAAGTGGTACAGAAGCGACTGATGCCGAAATTATTTCAGGGTATTCATCAAATACATTTTATGTTGCCGATGGTAATAAATTAGCGTTTTATCAGTCTAGAGATAATGCAGGTACACGCCAGCGTTCAGAATTGAGATTTCTAGAAAATTGGACTGTAAACGATGATCAAATCTTTCATGCCAATGTAAATATTGTAAACCAAACCTGTGAGCAACTAACGTTTATGCAAATTCATGACGATGCGAATGTTGGTAATGGTCCAAATAAACCTTTATTACGTATTTACCAAAGTGGAGGTTATATATGGGCCGCCGTAAAAACAGACGATGGTGGTACTAATACAAGTCACGTAGATCTTGGAGAAACACCAAATGGTTATTTTGATTGTGATATTATCTTAGAATCAGGAGTTATGATCGTTGAAGTTAATGGTGCTGAAAAGCTTAATACAGATGTATCGTATTGGACGTATCCGAGTTATTGGAAAAACGGAGTGTATTTACAAGATAGTGGAGAAGCAACGGTTCATTTTAATGAATTAACATTAACAGGCGATTCCAGTACAATACCTCCAACAGCAGAATCTACAAACGTAGCATTAGAGAAATCGGTGGCTTTTTCAACAGAACAATCATCTAATCCAGCGTCTAATTTAGTCGATGGTGAAGAAGATTCTAGATGGTCTGCACAATCTTACCCAGTATGGGCAACTGTAGATTTAGGAAGTCTGCATACTATTAATAGTACCGAAGTTATTTGTTATAACGACCGTGCTTATAAGTATATTATTGAAGTGTCTACAGATGGTAGTAACTTCTCACAAATAGTTAATAGATCTAATAACACGACATCAGGAAGCAATTCCAATCCTATAGCAGATTCATTTTCGGAAGTAGACGCCAGATATGTAAGAATCACAGTGACAGGAGCGAATAGCTACGATGGAGATTGGGCGAGTGTAGACGAGCTTAGAGTGTTTGGGTATTCGAAATCGGTATCAGCAAGAGGGATTTCGCCAGGATCCCAAATAGCAAGTTTTTCTGAACCAGAATTAGCATTATACCCAAATCCTACAACAAATACCGTTAATATTCGTGGAGCAAAAGCCTACCATACCTTAACGGTTTATGATCAAGTAGGGAAAGTGATATTTAATCGTCCTTTAGACGGAGAAACAGTAGATATTTCTAATTTAAAATCGGGGATGTATATCTTTAGATTATCAGGAAATGATACTGCAATAAACAAACGTATTATTAAAAAATAAGAATTAGTTTAGTTTGGATTAGGTAGATGGAGGTTTCTTCATCTGCCTTTTTTTTGCTCTATTCTAAACGCTAATTGAGGAGTGAGGTCTGTATTTAAGAATAATCCAGTTTGCTTAACTCTTTAATGGCCTCGGTATAGCCTAATTCGAAAACGGTCTGTATATGGGCTTTTGAAAAAGCTTCATATTTACCAATGTTTTGGGGCGCAATAAGGACATCGCAATCTTTAAATTTGGCTTCACAATCCTGAAATCCCGTAATGCTATACGATCGGTTTACTACCGCTTTAGTTGTTTTTAGATTCTCTTTAGTAATTTTAGAAAAAGAGTTCAGGTAAACACCAATAATAGTATCGCAATAGATTTGCAACGGACGGATAGGGAAATTATCTGTTACACCACCATCACACAACACATAGCCATTATATTCTATGGGCGTAAACATGCCCGGAACCGATGAAGAAGCAACGATAGGGGTGATAATTTTTCCTTGAGAAAAATAGCGGGTTTTACCTTCTAATAAGTCTGTTGCCGCAATAAACATGGGAATGTCTAAACTTTCAAAACTATCTTCTTTAAAAAATGCACCGAGTTGCATACCTACTTTATTTCCATCGAAAAAGCCAGCCTTTCGCAATGTGAAATTTTGAAATGAAAATAAGTCAATTTTAATAAAGAAATCTAAAATGTCTTGCCAATGGTGTCCTGCGGCATAAAGCGATCCAACAATAGCACCTGCACTTGTTCCAGAAATATAATCAGGTTTAATGCTTAATTCGTCCATAGCTTTTAATACGCCTATATGCGCGACGCCTCTGTAACCGCCACCTGATAATGCGAGTCCTAATTTTTTCTTGATTTCCATTTTATTGTATATTCAGGAATATGTGATATGTTTAATTAATATTGTGTTTTTTTACTTCTGATGCGTTTAGTTTTCGTTTTGGCCGATAATGAAAACTAAGCTTTATGTAACGAGTTCGAAGGGTTTTACTTAGTAAATCTTACTCTGGGTAAAGGTAATAAATATGAAAAATATAGAAGCTCGGGACATAGGCCTTTATGATTTTTTTAAATCTGTAGTATGGATTTGTAAACTAAAGATGAATTGTTTCTCGTGACGATAATGGCACTTTTATAGAAAAGAAAAGCGAACTATAATAGTATGTGTAGCTCGCTTTTTATGTGTTATCTATTTAATAGACTACGGGTTAGTAGACCATAACGATGCGCTTTTTAGCATGGCGCGTTTTGGTAATTTTAAACCAGCAAGAATTAATTCAGCGAAATCTTCAGGTTGTAACACGCTGTCTTCTGAGTCTTTTGTCGCGATTCCTAAACCTATAGACATATCCGAAGCGATTGTGCTTGGTGTTAGCGTGCAAACTCTAATATTGTTTTTACGCACTTCTTTCATTAACGATTCTGACATCCCGATAACTGCAAATTTAGAAGCAGAATATGCAGACGTTGTTGCGTTTCCGCTTAATCCCGCTGTCGAAGATACGTTTATAATTTCTCCGTCGTTTTGTTCAATTAAATGTGGTAAGACCTCTTTAGTCACATAATACATTCCCATAACGTTGGTTTGTATAATTTGTGACCAGTCATCGACCTCCATATCATTAAAGGTTCCAAAAGCCGCAATTCCGGCATTATTAACTAGAATGTCTACGCCGCCAAGTGTGTCTATAAGTGTTTTTATTGCTGTTTTTACTTCGTCGTAATTACTTACATCAAATACCGCATAAGTAGATTTAACTCCTAGCGCTTCCAATTCGGCAACGGTTTCTTTTAAAACGCCTTCAGTTCTTCCAGTAATCGCTACATCAATACCTTCTTTTGCAAATGCTATAGCTGTTGCTTTTCCGAGTCCTCTACCACCTCCGGTAATTATTGCTTTTTTACTTTTTAATTTAGTCATGATTTTTTCTTTAATATAATTTATGTCGTATTTAAAAGTAAAATACAACACGCTACATTTTTTTATTACGAATCTAAATTACAAAATTTAGCTTAGAATTAGCTGTTTCTTAATCTTGGATTAGGAGCAAAATTTCCAAAATTAAAATGTTAAAATTAGAATATAAAAAGCTTGAGTTAAAACCATTTTATAATCATTTATACTGTAACAATATAGGGTAGTTTTATTATTGCTTGAAGCAAGGTTAATTTTAAATAGTTTAGTGATTAGTAAAGTTATTATAAAATTAAAAACAGCTCTAACAAAGAAGCTAAAGCTGTTTTTTAAATTCTGTGGTCACTAAAAAAAGCAAGGACACGAAGCATTTTATATGCTGTTAATTCGTTTATTCTATTACAATATCAAATTCAATATATTTGAATGTGCTTTTAAGATATGATGAATTTGTATAAACTACGCCATAATAATATGTTCCTGTTTCCCAAGCATTACCTCCTGTAATTGGATTTGGATCTGGTGAATTATTATCGTTTGCAGCTCCTATTTTTATAGGGAGACCGTAATTCCAATGGTCTGTATCTTTATTGTTTCTTAATGTTATGACCTCTTTATCTCCAGAAGAATGTGAGACAACTTCTGTTACTATAACTTTAGAAAAATCTATAGCTTCTACAGTTTCAGGTTTATGGTTCAGACTCTTTTTAATTAATAATCCGTACATAATTCCGTCACCTTTAAGACCTCCTATTTGGATTGCCGACCAAAGAGATTCATCTTTACTAAAAAATGTTGCGTCCGGATTTTTAAATTCACCATTATTATAAAAATTATTAAATCCTGAAACCCCATCGACATTAATTTTGTCTACTCCAAACACACTAACATGCGGATTAACGTCTGGAAAATCGGCAGCATCAATTAATTCAACTTGTCTAATTTCTTGTAGATACGTTCCATTCTGATCAGTAATTGTAATAATAAAGTCATATTTACCTTTTGGAGCTTCTGCGGGAATATCGAAATGTTGATGCATTGTAGCATTTTTCAAGCCTTGATATTTATCCCAAGTAATCTCATAAGACCATTCTTCCGCATACGTTTCATTACTTTTCTGTTCTATGTTTACCTTAACGATGTCGATAAGATCTCCTGCAAGTATTTCTGCGTTAAGATGAAAGTCTTCACCAACAACGCCAAGTTCGTTATTGTAAAGACCAACCTCAACTTCGGAAATAGTAGGTGTCTCTAAGATAATAACTTCATAATCATCATTATTACAAGAAGTAAGAAATACAAGTAGAATTGGTAATATATATACGTAATTTTTAATCTTCATTATTGTTTTAATTTTTATTGTTTGTTATTCTGATTTTTTGGTACTAACAGTTGTGTTTTATCTGAGGTTAGGTTTTGTGTCTTAATGTATACAACACGCGTCAGTATCACATTTGCAATATTTTCGGTTGTATAGGTGTAATAGTATTAATGACAATGTTGGTATAAATATTACATTTTCTTGAAGAGAAATCCATGTTGCTTTTTCATTAATAATTACAAAAAACAACAAACTCCAACTTATCCATAAGGCAGGCTTTATCCATGTGTTTGCTGTTGTATGAGTTGAACGATAAACAGCCAAGAAAGAAATTGCCAAGAAAATATAATCTATAAGTTTCCACCAGCCGGGTGTAGAACTACAACATGTTAGCAGACTCGTTTGTGCCATAAATATAAAGGGTGTCGCGATGCAATGTATTAGACAAAGTATACTAGATACAGCACCTAGGCTGTCTGCTTTTTGAGTTGTAAATATCATATATCTTAAATATTATTCTACAATCTTAATGTCTACAGATGTTCGTGCTTGCCAACCAGTTTCATCGGTTACCGAATAGGCGCAGTGGTAATCTCCTGTATCTACATCATTAGGGATAATCACTTCAATTTCTATTTCATAACTTGTTGGTCCACCTTCAATAGCATAATTTTCATTCACTAATAAAGGGTTTATTGCATCCTTTTTATCGTCTAAAGCACAATTTACATCTTGATCGTCATGTGTATGGTGATCGAAATTGTTGTGAATGTTTAAACTGTAAGACGCTAAGGCTTGGTTGTCTGTAGCCAGAACTTTAAAAATGTAGGTTTCACCTCTTTTAAGTTGTTCACAAGCTTGAGGAAAACCACCGTCGTAATTAATGGTAATAACCGGTTTTTCTTCGTCTTTATCTATGCTGTCGCTATCTGAACATGATGCTAAAAACAAAAGAAGAAGAAATACGTAGTTGAATTTTAATATAAATTTCATAGTAATTAAGGGATAAAGAGGCTGTCTTAAAAGTTGCGTTTTCGTTAACCTGAACTATATTCAGGTTCTCATATGTTTGGTAATCCATATGATGAGATTATGAAACATATTCAGAATGACGGATTTAACACGTTTAAGACAGCCTCGTAATTAATGTATTAAGCTGTAATGTCTATATGTGATTCGTAAGTTTGGATGTTTCCATTTTCGTCTTCAACAGTAAACGTAACATGATATTCGCCCGCAGGAGCAGTTGCAGGAACATCGATATGTTTATGGAATTCGGCTTCGGTTAAGTCGTGGTAATCAGAATATACGTTTTCGTAATCCCATTCTACTTCTCCTTCACCTACAGGAATATCGTGCGCATGAATGTCAACGCTAATCTCATGGATACCGTTATGAGCATCTACCAAAAATTCAGCATGAAAATCGCTACCACGTACTACAGTTTCATCCATTTCAAAGTCACTAATTGTAATTGGTGCTAAAACATCTAAATGCCCTTCAACTTCGGAGCTGTTTCCTAACTCATCTACAACAATAAGTTCTACATGATACTCCCCAGCAGGTGCAGTTACAGGAATGTCTATATGTTCGTGAAATGTTGCATTAATGACTTGGTAAGAGGCATCGTCGTAAACTTGTGTTAATTCCCAAGCTTCTTCGCCTTCTGAAAGGGTGATGTCGTCGTGAGAATGAATTTTAAGGGTAATACTGCTCACTACATTTTCGGCATAAATTTCTGCCTCTAGATGTAGGTCAGATCCTCTGTAGGCTACTGGATCTGTAGAATGTTCACTGCCTTCGCCAAATTCGAAGTTGGTAATTACTGGTGCATTTGTTGTTGCGCCGTCGTCGTCACTGCTACATGATTGTAAAAATAATCCTAGTGAAAGGAAAAGGACTAAAAGTTTAAAATTTGCTTTCATAATTTTCTGATTTTAAGTGTTAATAATAATTGATTGTTGTTATTTAAAAAGGTATTGTTAATGATAATGATAGGTTTCTACCAGCTTCCGGAACGTCTATTAAACGATAGAAACTTGTGTGGTCGAAATATTTTGTGTTGAATACATTGTTTAGTTTTAGGCGCATTTCTATTGGTGCATTGTTTTTAAATACATCGAGTTCTGTTATAAATGACATATTTACTAATTGATACCCATCGGTAACTTCCTCTGGAGGTACAATTTCGTCTTGCTTTGCAGTAATCTTATAATCGGCGATTAGTAAGGGCTTAGTAAAAAAGAGTACGTCTTTAAACTGATAGCTCGCAGAAAATAAACCTGATAACGGTGGTGAAAACGGAATGGTAAAGCCTTCTTTCGGACCGCTAGTTTGTCTAGAATAGACATATTCTGCAGAGGCGTCTAGTTGTAGGCGGTTAAAAAGCGTTGTACTCGCTCTAAGTTCTCCTCCAAATCGGAAGACTTTACTCTGAGTGTATTCATAAACCTGTAAGGTTTCGTAATAACCCGACGTTGGATTTAAATAAATAAAATTCTCGAAGAAATTGACAAACGGACTTACGCCAATACTAAACGTTTCTGTGGTATGGTCGACTTCCAAATCTAACTGATACGATTCTTCTGGGTCTAAATCTAGATTTCCTCTTTCGTAACGATACATATGATAATTCACACCATCTGAAGCCAATTCGTTTGCTAAAGGCATTCTAAAACTCTTACCAACATTAAATTTATAAGTCGTGTGATTATGGATATAACTCAATCCCGCAGATGCACTGAAGCTTCCAAAATCCAAGGTTTTATCTATTGCGCGTTGCATATAGACTTCCGAAGTTGTGCCGTCGGTATTAGTAACAGGCGTAGGATACCAGTCGTAATACGCTTTGGTTTCCATAGTTCCGTAATCGTAACGAGCGCCTGCTAATACATGTAAATCTGGAGTGATTTCGTAGGTGTCGAAAGCAAAAACTCCAGCTGTAAAACGGTTGTATTCTGGAATTAAGAAACCCCAACCACCAATATTATTATCTTGATATTCTAGGTTTACTCCAAATACTACATCATGTTTATCGTGAAGACTAAAAGCATCTCTTGCATTTAAAGCATAAGTGTTTTTACTAAAGTCACGCTCTAAAGTACTTGTTGGTTTTGGCATATAGCCATGAGCAACAGCTTCTGAACGTTCTTCACGGTGATTGTTCTGAAAACCTAAATCGATATGAAAGGTATGGTCTCCACTAAAAATAGAAGTGTTATTCGTTATTTTAAAATGGTTCACGGTATGATACGGCAAATCGATATCGCGATTAGAACTGTCGTAATCGATATCTGAAACGATAACTTCTAAACCATGAGCATTAGCAAAGAATCCATTCTTGGCATTTACGTTGCTAAAGGTCGTTTCCGATTGTATGTTGTCGTTAACATAACCCACACTAACGCGAGCATTGGCTTCATTCCCTGCGGTGTTTCTTAAATTATTATCGTCTAATTCGAATATATAATTGTCGTAACTAATTTTATCTGTAGGTACTTTATAATCGGCATAATCTCTATAGGTTAATCGCGCTCTGTAAAACCAATGGTGTTTACGAGCTTCTATGCCGGCAGAAACACCAATTAAATCATTATTAGTTTCACCTAGTAGATTGACTTCACCACTAAAAGAATGCATTGCCGGAATAAAATTTGGCTGAATATCGACAACACCTGCAATAGCATCGGAGCCATACACCAAAGATGCCGGTCCTTTTACAATCTTAATATTTTCAATACCATATTGATCGATTTCCAAACCATGATCGTTTCCCCATTGTTGTGCTTCATGTTTAATTCCATTTTGCACAACGGCAACACGGTTAAATCCTAAACCTCGAATTACGGGTTTAGATTGTCCCGATCCAATATTAATCGTGCTTACCCCAGGAATTTTACTTAACGTTTGCATCAAGCTGTTTTCTCTGTTCTTATTCAAGAATTCCTCGGTAACGGTATATGAGACCACAGGCGTTTCCATGTTTTCTTTTTGTTTAGATTTTCCATGAACTTGGACTTCATCTAAGTTGGTGGTAGATTCTGTTAAATGAACTACAACATCTTTCAACTCAAGACACACATCTACCTTGATAACTTTAGGCGCGTAGCCCATACTCGTAACGGTAAAGGTGTATTCTCCTGTTTTTACATTTTTCAGTGTAAAATCACCTGTATTCGAGCTAATAGTAAATAAATCGTTACCACTAATTGAAGCGCCTTCAATAGGTTGTAAGGTGTTGGCGTTTAGTACAGAACCATTTACTGTAAAGGTTTCTTGTGCAAACGCAATAGTGCATAGGCTTAAACATAGCCATACACTAAGTGTTTTTTGAAGCATATTGATATACTGTGAAAAATTAGAAATATTCTCTAGAATGAGAACTAGTAAAATGTCCTATACACGTAGATTACAGTAAAGGCCTATATATTTAAACTTTAAATGGTATGATGGAGGTATCGGAATATATTTTAAAAGTCAATAATAATATGATTATCGATTTTTAAAAAGTGTAAAAAGATACCAAAACCAGATAAAATTAATTATTGGGTCTTTAAATGATAAAATGTATAGGTGAAATTTAAATTAGGGATGGCGGAGGTCTAGAAAAGAGCTCGTCCGTATTAATTATATTCGAGTGAATATAATTGTAATACTTTCTTAAGTCTTGAGTAAATACATACTCTTTAATTTCGAATGAGAATTCTTGAGGCTCAGGAGAAATTGCAGGTGTAAGATTAATAGCTGTGGCATGGTCGCAAATTACACAATGCAAGGCGTGATCGCTGTCATCTACATCATGAGCGTGAGATAGCGCATGTAACCCAACCATTTTCATTGATAGAAAAAGGAAGAGGAACAGAAACGTAATGCTATTTTTAAAACCCGCTGTTTTCATTAATTGGCTAAAGTATTAAATTATATACGAATCCAAAGAAGAGAAAGTGTTAAGCATATGTTAATTAGAATAACGGTAATATATTGGGAATTCTACCCATGCATTAGTGTTTTATTAGCTTTAAATTCAATTTGAAATAAAAGAATAGGGTAATAGGGCGTCGGTATATTATTCCTGGTTTAATTATCAGGTTTGAGTGCGTCTTAACAAGAACTGCTGGCAATATTTTATTTCATAAAAAAAGTCACCTATATGTAAAGTGACTTTTAATACAACTTAAAAAACTATTTAAGTTTTATAAATTTGTTTATTCTATGTTTTCTAAAGAATCTATAGTGTTCCTACTTTCGGCAATGGCATCTCTTTGTTTTAAAAGCATAGCTCTTAATTCTGAATTCAATTCATAATTATTAAGAATCTCATCGTAATCATTAATAGTTTCTTGCTCTCCTTCTCTGACTTCTTCAAGTATGGATTCATCACTATCTAGCGAAAAAAGCGCCTTGGTATCTATCCAAACACGTTGCAACGTGCCAGATATACTACCGTCATCGTCATCTTCAAGATCTAAACCTTGAGCTAGAAGTAATTGCCTAAGCTCAGAGATATATCCGTTTCTTGCAATAACTTTTTCATTAAAATACCTTTTTAATTTAGGATTATCTACATGTATCGCCGCTTTTATAAATCCTTTTTCGACATCCACCAATTTTTCAATTAGTTCATTAAGTTTTATCTCGGTGTCTCCATGTATGGGTTTCATAATTATCGGTGTTTAAATTAAACGGATTTTATCAAGCATTTTGCCTGTTTGAAAGATACTAATAAATACGTCGATAGTTAAATTATTAAGTTGCTATTTCTTAATCGAGTCATAATTTTATTATGTAAAAAAGCATCTGACTTAATTATAAATCAAGTACCCATCGAAACGTTTTGTTGCGCTTTCTTTTTTTTATTTCTTTTCTCTAAATACCTATGTGACCAATATCCTAAAGCAACCAAGATGCAAGCGGTCCTTAAGCCTTTATTTTTCTTAAGAATGGAAATCGCTCCAACTAGGTTTGCAGGATTCATAAATAATAGTGTTTAGAGATAGATTTTAGATGCTTCGGTTTAATGCGTACTCATTTTTTCTTTTCGTTTGCGCAGTTGGCGTTCTAAATCGTTAATAGATTCGGATACGGAGTCTGCGAAATTGTCGTGACTGGCTTCGGCAAATAAACGTGGTCCTGGTAAACTTAATCTGATATTACAAATTTTACCGGTGTCGTCTGAAGTCGTGTTTTCCGTTTTAAAGAAAACATCGGCACGAATTACCATGTCGTATTTAGCACCTAACTTTTCTAATTTTTCTCGAGCGGTTTGTTCTAACGCTTCACTTGCAGAAACGTCGTGATATTCAAATATAATTTGCATAATGTTGAGGTTTTAATTAAAATTATTTATCGCAATTTACCATCCAATTGATGCCATATTCGTCTGTGCATCGTCCAAAATGTCCCCATTCTCGTTCTCTAAAATCATGGTGTACTTGTCCGTTTTCAGAAAGTTGATCAAAAATGTTTTCGGCTTCTTCTACAGAAGGCAAATCCACACTCATGTGTATTTGATTACCGTGATTAATTGGGGTATCTGGAGCCGCATCGTAAGCCATAAAATGTATGCCTTTACCTTTTAATTCTGCGTGCTGTATTTTTTGATGATAAGACGATGGAATATCAATCTTTGCATCTTTATACGTTTGTTTGTTTTTTATTTCAGCGTTAAATATGTTACTGTAAAAGTGAAGTGCTTCTTGGCAGTTGCCTGTAAAAGCAAGATAAGCTTGTACGTTCATAATAAATGTTTTTTCGGTTCAATAGCTAAGGTATAAGCTTTGTGTGTGCTGGATTGACTGAAAGGCTTTAATTATTAACGTTATTAAATTTAGTGCTACGCCACTTCGCTTTATAGCATATAAGAGAAGTGGCGTAGTATTCTAAAAATCAGAATTTAAATTATTTCCAAGTATTTATAATGATGTTTTTTGCCTTTAAATCGAACATTAGATTATAAAGACCAAAGAAAGTACGGTTCATATAGATAAAATGTTTAGAACCTCGGTTTGCATTTAGTTTTCTTAATTGAGTGTTTTTTGAATATTTTTCTCCCAAATCTGCTATTTTTCCAAAGAACTCTGCATTTGAAAAATCGAATACTTCTTCGTGTAAAGGTTGTGTAAATAAGGTAAGCATTTCGTGAAACATTGCTGTAAAAAAGGTGATTTCTTCTTCAGAATCGTCTGTTCTTAAAATTTCAAGTTCGAATAGTTTCGCTTGAAACAATTCGGGATTATTCATATTATCTTTTAACGCCAATTCAAAATAAGGGCCGTAAAAATCTTCTGGGATAAGTTTCATACATCCAAAATCAAGAGCTATTAAATCTCCATATTTAGAGACTAGGAAATTCCCGGGATGCGGATCGGCATGTACTTTTTTTAACATGTGAATCTGATACATATAAAAATCCCAAAGCGCTTGGCCTAATTGGTTTGCAAGGTCCTGATTTGTATTATATGCGGTAAATTCGGATAAATGTTCGCCCACCATATAATCCATTGTAATGATACGCTCAGACGACCATTGTTCGTAATAGTTTGGAAATTTTAGATGCGGAATATGGGCACAGGCTTCAGAAATCTCTTTACTTTGCTGCACTTCTAGAATATAATCGGTTTCTTCAATAAGTTTATTTTCTACCTCTTTAAAATATTTATCAGATCCTTCTCCTTTAATATTAAACATACTCATAGCAATGGGTTTTACCATGGCTAAATCCGATTTTATACTATCGGCAACTCCGGGATACTGAATTTTAACAGCCAACTTTTTGCCATCCTTTTCTGCAATATGCACTTGGCCAATACTAGCCGCGTTTACCGAGTTTAAATCGAAAGTATCAAATAAATCTTCAGGTGGTTTTCCAAAGTATTTTTTAAATGTTTTTAAAACTAGAGGAGGTGATAATGGTGGCACAGAAAACTGAGCTAAAGAAAATTTCTCGACATAGGCCTGAGGCATAATGCTTTTTTCCATGCTTAACATTTGTGCTACTTTAAGCGCGCTACCTTTAAGCTGTTTTAACCCATCGTAAATATCGGATGCATTACTCGAGTTCAGTTTATCTTTGGCTTCGAGTTCTGTTTTGGTTATTTTATCGCCGTAATATTTTAGGTAATTAACACCAATTTTAGCACCTGTAGACACGAGTTTAGAGGCACGCTCTATTTTTGATGTGGGTATTTTATTAATTGCTTTCATAGTCTTAGGTTATTGCATTTTTACTTTTTCTTTGAATAAGAATTTACCCAAATCAAATAGACTCTTTAAGGGTGCAACATCTAAAAAGTCAAAGCCTGTGTTTATAGATTTTTCAATAAAAATATCTGTCTTTTCAAATCCAGGCGAATCGTCTTCCATCCAAAATTTCAGAGTAACCAATAATTGTAACCAAGCACTTTCTTGTAGGCCTCGCTCTTGAAATTTATCGATTTTTTCTTGTTGTGTTTCCACGACTTCAATATCCAATGTGGAAATATAATTGATGAATTCTTGTCGTAATTTTGTTAGACATTTTAGATTCTTCAATTTGTTTTGATGCTGATTTAAAGCAAACATGACATAACTTCTATTGACCGTAAGGTTTTCGAAAAATGTAAAGTAAAAACTCAGTAATTTAGTTCGGGCATCAAAAGTGTCGTAATTTTCACTGCTTACCAGAACTTTTAGGGTATTATCTAAAAACGCTTTAAAAATAGCGGCTTCTAAGGCTTGAAAAGAAGCAAAAAATTCGTAAAATTTCTGTTCTTCAAAATTGTTAGCTTTTGCAAAAGCATACACTGTTTTTGGTTGCTGATTATGTTCTAAGGCATAATCCATGTAAAAATCTATAAGCTGTTCTTCCGTAATTATTTTCTTTTTGGCCATAATAAAATGCTAAATGTTAAAGAGATGCTGTATAAATTTACGATGATATTCTGTAGAAAACGAAAAGTGCGCGTTGTTTTATATAGAATTTAACGCTTTAAAATACAATGTTTAACTTCCTAATATTATTAAGTGCAGAATGTTAGACAATAGAAAGGTGTTTAGTTGTTTGAAGTGTGTTGTGAAGGAGACAAACTGACTTTATTTGGATCAAGTTATATTTCTGGGGAGCCGTATAAATTATGCATATAATTTAGTTAATCTATAGAGAAAGAACTTAACATCTCTGACTCCTCTAAACAGCGCTCTAAATTCCTTTATTTTAGCATTAAAAGATTCTGCCGAAGCATTTGTGCTTCTATTATTAAAGTAGTTTAAAATAGAGTCATAGTGCGTTTGTATTGATTTGGCAATCGTATTAAAGGATTTAAATTCTGATTTTTCTACTTTATCATACCAATGCGCTAATTTTAATCTTGCTATACTTTTGCTAGTATTAGTTTGGAAAATATAGCTTAGATCCTGAGCAAGATTGTATGCTTTTTCAATTGTTGGATACCGTTCAAATAGAATCTCAGCTCTTTCTATTTGATTTACCGTCCACTTAGCCTTTGATTTGAATAATAGATATCTGCTTCTAGCTAATAATTGTCTGAGCGTATCACCATTAGAAAGAAGTTCAGGTTGATATACTTTTCCTTTATTTCGATCTTCTTCAATGGCTTTGTTTTCAGCTTCTATGATTTCCCATCTTAGTCTTATCCGCTCCTCTTGAACAGCTTCTGAAGCTAGTTTTTGAACATGAAACCTATCGGTAACGATGTCTGTTTTTGGAAAACATTTTTTTACGATTAAATTCATGTTTCCCGCCATATCTACAGTCACCTCCCTAACCATTTTTCGTCTTTCTAAAGGAATTTGGTTAATCACATCGATAACATCCTGTGCTTTGGTACCTTTTACAATAGCTACAATACTTCCTTTTTTACCATGAGCGTCTTTATTGGTTACAATGGTATAAAGTTCTCCATTAGAAAGTGAGGTCTCATCTAGGCTTAAATATTTACTTATATTTTTGCCGTAGAGTAACCAATCACTAGCGTGATCCTTTTGTGTCCAATCCTTAAAGTCACTAAGATGATTTTTATAGTGAAACTGAAGTGTTTTTCCTTTTAACTTATAATAATCACCAAAGCGTTTAGCGCTTACAGGGTGATTATCAAGAGAGTTCTTTTAAAAAAGAGGCAAACTCGTTAGTAATCCGAGTGCCCTTAGCAACCAAATTCCAATCTCTTTTTATGATTTTGCCAGTATCAACGAGTGTCCAACGTCTTCTTTTTATGTGCAGAAGTACCGGTTTTCCTCGAAGTGGAAAATCTTCAATAGTGATCTCTGACAAAAAACCTTTTGATTGCGCTATTTCTGACTGATATTCTTGAGGAAGTATATTTTTCTCTTCTAGGTAGAAATGCGTTTCTTGTGATGTGCTCTTATCAGAAACAATATCAAAATATTCTAATAGGCCTTCTGGTAATAAATAACGGGCTAATTCTATATTCAAAATCTAAACATTTTTTATTCAAAGATAACATTCTCCCCAACTTTTACGGTTGAGCCCTTTATTTTTAGTTAGTTTTTTAATAAAAGTAATCTACTGTAGACTTGATATAAAAAAAGAATCATTTGTTGGAGGATTGTTTATTATATATTTATCAGGTTTTGAAATATAAAAAAAACCGTAAACACTATATTAATAAGTGTTTACGGTTTTATTGAGTGGAGTCGGAGAGAATCGAACTCTCGTCCAAACAAGTCACCAAAGGGCTTTCTACACGTTTATTCTTTTCTTGGGTTTTCGTTTGTAATCTGGTTAAAGACAACCTAATTACAACTTATCTTTTTTAGTTTCAAAATCAAGTCAAAGCGCCTCAATTTCTATATTGACATTTACGATGCCTCAAAATGGAACGCCGTCAATCAAGGCTTTCCGGAGACATAAAGCTTGTACACCTTGTGTACCTAGGCCAATCCTACTATAGTTCGGATTAAGCAGCTAAAGCGTAGTTATTCTCGCCGTTTAAAAAGTTTGATCTAGCCTTTTACGTGTTTCAAAATCATTACACGACGTGCTTACCGTTCAATAAATCTCGCTGTCAAAACCAGTCGACCCCATTGTAGTAAGTGTTTTTGGGCGTTCCCCTTCGGGTCAGGTCTTCCGTTATATCTTTTTAATTCTAATGAAATTAAAAAGGATGCCACTTCAACCCTTAACGCAACTTATAAGAACCAAATATAGGTTAAAATAAGGAATGCAAAGCTATTAAAAAAATTTGTTTAAACTCGCAATTCCATGTAATTTAGTACAAAATTTGTGCCAGTCTATTCAGGTGTCAGAACTATAAAATCCTCAACTATGAAATTTGCAATTATTAAAGAACGTAAATCCCCACCAGATAGACGTGTCGTGTTTTCACCGAAAATATTATTGCAAGTCAAACAGCAGTTTAAAGAGGCCAGTTTTAAAGTTGAAAAATCTAAAATTAGAATATTTCCAGACGAAGTATACAAACTTACTGGATTTACTTTAGCAAAAGACATCTCAGATTGCGATGTATTTATAGGTGTAAAAGAAGTTCCGGTAGATTATTTAATTCCGAATAAATCGTATTTCTTCTTCTCTCATACCATAAAGAAACAACCATATAACAGAAAATTATTACAGGCAATTTTAGATAAAAACATAACACTTTACGATCATGAAACCATTATCGATGCTAAAAATAATCGATTAATAGGCTTCGGACGTTATGCTGGAATTGTTGGAGCATACAACACCTTTAGAACTTGGGGCTTAAAGTACGATACATACAATTTACCTAAAGCGACGACTTTAGCCGATCAGAAAGCGTTAAATACGCAATTGCAAAAAATTACAGTCCCAAACATAAAAATTCTTTTAACTGGAGGAGGTAAAGTGGCTCAAGGTGCTACTGAGATTTTAGAAGTCCTTAAAATAAAGAAAGTCAGTATAAACGATTACTTAACAAAAAGCTTTTCGACAGCTGTATATTGTAATATCGATGCTTTAGATTATAATGCACGTAAAGATGGTAAGGTAAAACCTCTTAAAGATTTTTTTAAAAATGCTAAGCAATACGAGTCTACTTTTATGCGCTTCGCTAAGGTGTCTGATATGTTAATCACCGGTCATTTTTACGGAGATGGCGCACCTTATTTATTTACTAGAGACGATGCCAAATCGGCCGATTTCAATATAAAAGTCGTCGGAGATATTAGCTGTGATATCGATGGACCGGTAGCGACAACAATTCGACCTTCAACTATCGAAAATCCGATTTATGGTTATAATCCGCAAACAGAGGAAGAAGTCGATTTTAAGTCAGATGATGCTATTGCTGTTATGGCAGTCGATAATTTACCATGTGAATTACCAAATGACGCCAGCGTAGGTTTCGGGAAAATGTTTTTAAAACACGTAATTCCTGCCTTTTTTAATAATGATGCCGATGGTGTTTTAGAACGTGCACGAATGACTCAAAACGGAAAACTAACACCGCGCTTTGCGTATCTACAAGACTATGTAGATGGTAAAGAATAAACGATAAAAACAGTGACATATACTTTCTAACATATAGTTGAACGTATTACCCTTTATAAAACAAAAAAGCGAACTACTTATATTTTTATAAGTAGTTCGCTTTTTTTATTCCATCTAATGATAGCTTATTCAGACTAAAACATTAAGCTTTAGGTTTGCTTTTTAATTTAAAATACACATATAATGTGATTGACGATAAGGCAATCCAAAATACATCGATAAAAAAGATTTGAAATTGATTGTTCTGATAGCTTGACCATATCCAATTATTAGTCGTAATACCATTTGTAATCGGAATTAAAAATCCGAGAACAGACCCCAATAGTAAGGTGTTTTTATTCGTGAAATAATTGTCTTTTTTAATACTGTAGAATAGCGTTAGGAGCAACCATCCTATAAAGTAAAAACTATAAATAAACGTTTTGCTAGCATGCTCATTTAATTTTACAGCAATAAAAGAAAGCGCTGTAATAGGGTACATGCTTAAACAAATGGCGAGATAGATGGTAACCAACCATTCGTTAAATCGTCTTTTCTTTTCGGAAATTGTTTTCTTATTTCTAGCAACGCCCCAAATCATAACTCCAGAAAGAATGACAAAACAAGAAATTATACCAAGTAAAAAACTGACTAGTTTTAATGTCATGCCACCGTAATCACCATAATGTAAACGGAACATCACATTTTTAACGCCATCTAAATAGGTGGCACTTTGGTTAGGGTCTTTTTTATGAATAAGCGTGTCTGTATTAACTTTATAAATCGCTTCTCCAACTGCGGTATATTTGTCTTGGTATTTTAAATGGCCTTCTATCATAACGTGCATATTGGCATCGCCATAATTAAAAACATGAATTTGAGTCGCATCAAAGTTAGGCCATAAGGCTTCTGTTTTATCGACGTAATAATTCAGACTAAAATCTTTATCTAAAGGTGTATGAGAGTATTTGTACTCTGGATGAGAATATCCCAAGTCATCATAAAATTTAGCCGAATCCCCGTTAAAAAGAAAAAAAACAGTAGGGGCAATTATAATAGCTTTTATCATAAAAAACGCACCCGTTACGGCATACACAAACTGAAATGGTAAGCCGATAACTCCTAACGCGGTGTGTGCATCTGTCCACAACGTTTTCAGCTTTGCATAAGGTCTAAAGGTGTAAAAGTTCGAGACAATTTTACTCCAATGAACAATAACTCCTGTAATGATGGCAAACAAGAAAAAGAACGCGACAAAGCCGGCGAGCATATAGCCTATAGGTTGCATTTGGGCAAAAAAGTGCAGACGGTATAGAAATTCACCTAATGTGTAATCTCCATCATAAGAATTCTCCGCATAGGTTTTAGTATCTAAAGTTGAATACCTGTTTGCCTTAGTATTTGGATTAAGTATAGTGTCTTTAGGAGCAGAAAACGCTATGCCTATACGTTGTTCAATAAAATGTTTAGAGAGTTCTATATCCCTACTATTTAAATTATAGGTTGTATTTAAGGTGTCTAATGCTTCATCGAAATCTAAATCGAATGCTTCAGTGTTTTTTACTGTTTGATTACGCTCCCAGTTTACAATTTCATCTCGAAAAAATGAAAACGAGCCTGCGAAAAATATCACATAAAGCAGTACGCTAATTACGATACCACTAATAGTATGCGTATGAAATAGAATGTTATAAATTCTTTTATCGCTCATAAGATTAAACTAAGGGATTATATAGAGTTCCTAGATATAATATTGAAGAGAACAGCAAGGTTATTAAGATATATATGCCCCAAATTTTCCATCCGTTTTTAGCTATAAAAGCCACAACCATTAGTGTCGCCCATAAGATGAATCCTGTGAATGCTGAGGTTATAATTATGTTGGTCGCACTTATCCAAGAGGTTAGTGCCATATGGAAAGACATGCTTACCAAATAACCGCCAAGTATTCCCGCTGTTATTTTAGCAAACCGTTGCCATGGTGATGTTGTAAGATATTTTTTATTTGCTGGCATACAAGTAGAATTAAGGAATGTGGATTAAAAATTCGACAGCGACACAAAACGCCATACAAATAAAAAGCATTTTGACGTTGAACAATTTTAAAGGCGCTAAAAGCACAATTAAACTCGCAACTGTCATAAGATTAATTAAAAATAAAAAGATTCCTGCACCTAGGCCAAACACGTTTATTGTTAAAATACAAGACAGTATAAGTAAAATGAGTCCTGCTATTTTCGAAGCCGATTGGTGCTGTACCAATTTGTATTCGAAACCCAATAGGTTGGGAGCATCCATTTTTTTAGATGTTGTATACAGCAAATAAAAGCCGATAATAACTAATAAAATTGCAATTGAAATCATATCTTTTATAAATTGAAACAACTCTGAAAGGATTACTTACAGAGTTGTTTTAAGTTTTTTATTGAATACAGTAGGTTGCACAATGCCAGATAAATTCGTAATCTTTACCCTTAAACTTGCCAGGAACTTCTTCCTTTTTAGTAGCTTCTAGTATGTATTTTGTTTTCCACGGACGTTTAAAGGTGATGTAACCTTCTGCGTCTGTTGTTAGTTTTTTAGACCAATTGTCGGCGATAAACAAATCGACTTCAGTTTCTTCCAAAGGTTGGCCTTTAAATAACACTTGCAGTTTAACATCTTCAGAATCATTAGCAACTTCAATAACAGAAATTCCTGAGTCGTTTATGTTATTCGTGTTGGTTGTTTCGGATCCAACTTGGATAACTGCCGAAGCATTGTAATGAGTTTTAAAAATACCGAAATCATATTCAGAATAATCAATTACTTCAATATCATCGTTATCTAAAATTATGGTATACGTACCGTCGCTTTTTGGTGTAAATGATGCCACATAACGATCGGTCTTAGCAGTTACCTCTAATTTCGTTTTATTGCCTTTAGCATCAACCGCCCAAAGGGTAAAAGCTTTTACTGCTGGAAAATATTCACCTTCTACACGTTCCAAAACGCCATTGGTGTACTCGCCATAAAACACATGTACCTCTTGTGCTTTTCCTTTTTTACCTTCAGCATTAGTTTCAATCCATAAGTAATGTGCAAAAGTAGGAGTGACAGCGCATATTACAAACGCAAGCGTTAAAATTAATTGTTTCATAATTAAATATGTTTTAAAATTTATAAGCAAAATTCGCCAATACAGATCTTGGTTGCTGAGGTGTTAGTGTAGACCAACCTGAATAGTATTCTTCATTAAACATGTTGTTTAATTTTAAACCTACGCGGTATTTGTCTGCGGCATAATATACAGATGCGTTAGCAATAATATAACTTGGTACAGTAAATACGCCTGAAGTGTATCCAGAAGCATTTATAATATCGCGTTCGCTAGCTCCGTTAAATCCTGCGCCAATACCAAAACCTTTTATAGCCCCGGTTTCAAAAATATAGTCGGCCCATAAATTATATACGATGTCTGAACCTGCTTCTACTGGTCGCTCGCCAATAGTAGAGGCTGTACTTGCTTTTTTAATTTCACTATCGTTATAGCTATATCCAGCTCGTATGTTTAATCCATTTACTGGGTTGGCATTAATTTCTAATTCAAAACCTTTACTAGAAACTTCTCCATCCTGAATTTTTCCAAACACATCGTTTGGATCTGTCATAAGTCTGTTATTTACGAGAATGTTATAGTAGTTTACCGTTGCATTTAAACGGTTGTTAAATAAGTTGGTTTTAACACCGAATTCAAATTGATTGGCTTGTTCTGGTTCGAAATTTTTAAGTTCCTGACCTGTAGTTGAGTTTGGATCTCCAACCAATTGCGGACCAATATTTGTAAATCCGTTTTGCCAGTTAGCAAACACAGACAACTTATCTGCTATAGGTTGGTATAATAAACCAAATTTAGGAGATACTGCAAACTGGTCGTAATCATCGTCATTATTGGTAATATCACCTTCATTATCAAATTGATCGAAACGTACACTGGCCATTGCAGATAATGTAGATGTAATATCTAATACATCTGAAACATAAGCACTATACACATTAGAACGTGTTTTGTAATTACTTATACTCGCACTAGCCAAAGCCGCATCAACTCCTGCGGTTGTTAATGGGAAACCATCAACTTCTTCTCCGGTAGACGGTGTAACAGCGCCGTAACCCACATAGCTACTTCCGTTATCTATTCCAGTTACAGTATAATAATCTAAACCAATAACCACACGGTTTCTTAAGTTCCCGATTTTAAAATCACCATTAAAATTTTGTTGAATATCTGTCGTTCTAGTAAGTGCATCTTGTTTATTTAAGTAACGAGAAAAAGTACCAGCGCCAGTTAAATCGTATAAATAGGTATAATACCCTTTAGTAGAGGTTACACTTCTAGATACTAAGGTTTGCGAGTTCCAAGCTTCAGATAATTTATAATCCATTTCGACTCTGTAATTCTGAGTAGGATTTTCTAAAGTTAAAGCATTACTGGTGTACGATTTTTTATTATCGTAACCCAATTCGTCTAAGTTGGCATATTGCATTGCTCCAGCACGACTTAAGAATAACATGGTTGGATTTGTTTTTTCTGCCTGAGTAATTTCACCATAAAAAGAGAACGATAACTTATTATTTACTTGATATGATAACGACGGTGCTACGAAAAATGATTTGTTAAACCCAGCATCTTGAAAACTATCTTCTGTATGGTAAGATGTGTTTAATCTGAAATAAATGTTTTCAGATTCATCTAGGGCCGTGTTAAAATCTCCTGTGATTACATTTAATCCATAAGATCCAGCCGTGTACGATACTTGTCCGCCAAATCCCTTATAAGGTTTTTTAGTCACCACGTTTATTAATCCGCCATAAGAACTTACAGAAGAACCAAAAAGCGTAGCCGATGGGCCTTTAATAACTTCAATACGTTCGATGTTTGCCGCATTAATGGTTCCGTTTGTTAATCCAGGAACACCATTTACTAATTGAGGTTGCACACTAAATCCGCGTAACGAATAATATCCAGCGCCATCTCCACCACGTCCGGTAGAGGTCCAAAGTTTCTGAATCCCGGTAGCATTATCTAAAGCTTGTTCGAAATTTGTTGTGATTTGAGATTCTAGTAAATCTGTAGTTACCGTAGAATATACTTGGGTGTTTTCTAAATCTTTTAAAGGTAATTTAGACACGTAGGCCGTTTGTTTTCTAGCAAACATATTACGACGCTTACCATCGATAACAACCTCAGATAAAATTTCTTGTCCTTCGTATAATATCACAGTTGGTAAGGTAATATTGCTATTGGAAACAGAAAAAGAAACTTCTTTTGTTTTATATCCTAAGTAAGAAACCACAGCAGTGTATGATCCTGTTTCAATTTCAATTTTAAAGTGACCGTCTATGTCGGTCTGGCTTCCTTTACTTGTGTTTTTTATTAAGATGTTTGCACCTGCAATAGGGGTGTTTTCTGAATCTGTAACCGTTCCGTTTACAATTATTTGTTGCGCATTAATAACAAAAGATGTTAGGAGGAATACAGCAAAACTGAATACTATTTTCATTGTTTTTATTTAGACTTATTATTAATAAAGAGGAGTTTCTGCGACAAATGTATAATAGAGGACCATATTATCAAAGCTTATTTATAATTAATTTAAATAAAAATAAAAAAGGGGTTTCGTAGACCTTGATTTTTAATGTTTAATAGTATCTTGAAATTTTAAATAAGTAGATAAAAACAGATGAAACCCGCCGAAGAACACATATTACGTCAGCCAGAACCGTATCAATCCATCATGTTGTATGTACGAAGTGTGATAATGAAAACCTTGAATGTTGAAGAAAAATACAGTTATAAGCTTCCGTTTTACTATTATAATAAAAAGTCTTTTGTGTTTTTAAATGTGTTAAAAGGCACCGATTATGTAGATGTGGTATTTATGGATGGCGCGCTTTTAGAAGCAGAATTTCCCGAATTACAAGACGCCAATAATAGGAAACGTGTGCGGTCAATTCAAATTAAAAATTTAGAAGAATTAGATGAATTACGCTTTGTAGAACTTCTTAAATCTGCTTCAAAAATTAAACTGAAGACTAAAAAGATATAACCTATAATGTTTTCTTCACAATATAATTCTCGAAAACTAAACCTTTAAAGGACTTTTTCTGTTTTTTAATTATGTCGTAATATTTATTTTCGAAAAAAGGTAAAGCTGTTTTACTGACATCCGAACGGATTTCAGGGTAGTCTTCTACCATAACTTGCGATTCCATAGTGCGCAGTAGGGAAGAAGCAACACCTTGTCTTTGGTAGTCTTTATGCACAAATAAGCCATCTAAATAATAGCCTTTCTTTAAATACGCAAAACCAACAATTTCTGTTTCATTTTCGGCAACAATAAAATAGAATTCAGAAATACGTTCTAACCATACATCGGTTTCATTTGCACCAGAAGCCCAAACCGTAATTTGTTTTTCGTTGTAATGTTTGGAATTTATATGGGTAACGGTGTTTCTAAATAGTGAGGTGATTTCTGGTAAATCGGTTTCAGTGGCTTGACGAATTGAGATATCCATAAGTTAATCTACTTTTTTAAAGGTTAGCGTGTTCCCATCAGGATTAGATAAATACAAGCGTCGGTTTTCAATTTTAAATTGCGTACTACGTTCTAATTCTTTTATAAACTGAGCTTCTTTATTTGTTGGCGGACACATTTTACGAGTGGCTATAATCTCTTTAAAACGAATTTTAGATTGTTCAGAAAATATAGAACCACGCATGGTATTACATCCGGCATAACCCATAAAAGAATTTTCGCTGATATTAATCTCTAAGTTAGGTAATTCTTTTGTGAATTGTTCTGTGCTTACGGTTTCGTCTTTAATAGATTCTAAAACCCAAATGTCGTGCAAGCGATAATCTGTAATGTATTCCCCGCAACCTTTAAGTGATTTAAAATCGGTTTCTGTATTTTGTTTAAAATCTATTGAAACCGTATATGGCTGTGTTTTAGAATCGGAATCTGTACACGGATTCATTGAAATCTGAATTTTAATTTGTGCAGATTCAGTTTCAGAACGATACATTTTTACGTTAGCATCTGCTGCTAAAATGGCTTCGGGCAACGAGAACTTGTGATCCTCTGCGTTCAAAGAAAACTTAATGGAATCTTGAGTTAATTGCAAGTTCCAATCGGGATGTGCTCCTGAGCTTTTAAAAAACAATCTACTGTTACGATTAGGGGTGTTAGTGGCTACTGTATTAACAACCTTGGTTGTCGGTTTGGTAGCTGTAGAACCCGGTTTTACGGTTTCTTTTTTAGACTGGCCACAACTAAAAAGTGAAACGAATATAATAAGTACGAAACTGTTTTTAAAGAATTTCATAAGATTAAAAATTTAGAATTATAGTCTAAAAATACCTCCAACAGAAAGAATAGCTTCTCCAAAGAAAAAGTGTTGCGATGCGCGATCTGATGGATTCTGGGTTGTACGAATATCTGGCATATTTATAAAACCACCTTTTAAATCTCCTTGAATAAAAAAGTGTTTAAAAAAGGTTAAGTTTAAACCTGCACTAGCAGAAACTCCATATCCTGCGATATGAAAATCGTCGTGCCTGTCGTAAACCAAAAGTTTAGCATTGGTTTTGGGGTAAAGTACACCACCTCCAAGCGCTTCGGTTATATTCACTTGAAAAACATCTGTATTTCTAATTCCGAATAGGCTAGAAATATCGTCATATCTGGCAAGTTCGGCATGTATATAGTTTAAACCATCTGTGTGTTCGAAGGTTAAAAAGCCTTCATTTAAATATACAGGATCGTCTCTAAATGTATTGTTATAAATTGAACTTTCGTCGCCTTCAGGAATATCTATGTATCCATTTCCACGTACCACTTGGTTGTTAGTCATTACATATTTCATGTGGTCTAAGCTAATCGTAACAGCATAGTGATCGCTAATAAAATATCCTAAGCTAAAATTAGTCTGAGGTATTGTCATATGAACCGGATTTATATAATCGACATGCCAACCTTTAGCTTTGTCGTGAGCATCTACATCGTACAATGTAAAATTATAATTATCTCCTGTAAAAGTAATATCTGAATTAGAATATGTATCTCGGTTTCCGCCCCAGCTAACAAAGAATTTTCCTTTGTTGGACGATGTGTATTTTAGAGTGTCTACACTCTGAGCATTTAAGTTTAATAAGGGCAATAGAGTACTTCCTATTAAAAATATAATAGTGGAAATTTTCATTAAAAAGGGGGTCTAAATTAAAAAGGGGGTCTAAATTAAAAAGGGAGGCTAAATTAAAAAGCAGTTATGGTTTTTCTAATGGCGACAAGATGTTTTAATAAACCTTCTAAGTGGTCTAAATGTAACATGTTTGCACCGTCACTTTTTGCATTTGCAGGGTCGAAATGTGTTTCAATAAACAGTCCGTCTACGTTATTTACAATTCCAGCTCTAGCAATAGTTTCAATCATATCGGGTCTTCCACCTGTAACACCACTAGATTGGTTAGGTTGCTGTAAAGAATGGGTAACATCTAAAACTGTAGGAGCATATTCGCGCATGGTTGGGATACCTCTAAAATCTACAATCATATCTTGATACCCAAACATGGTACCACGATCTGTAATCCAAGCTTTATCATTTCCAGAATCTTTAACTTTTTGCACGGCATGTTTCATCGCTTCTGGACTCATAAATTGCCCTTTCTTTAAGTTTACTACTTTTCCGGTTTCGGCAGCAGCGACAAGTAAATCTGTTTGGCGTACTAAAAATGCAGGAATTTGTAAGACATCTACATATTCGGCAGCCATGGCGGCATCCGAAATTTCGTGAATATCTGTTACGGTTGGGATATGAAAAGTGTCTGAAACTTTCTTTAAAATTTTCAGTGCTTTTTCGTCACCTATTCCAGTAAAACTATCAATTCTACTACGGTTTGCTTTTTTAAAGCTTCCTTTAAATACAAACGGAATGTGTAAGGCATCAGTAATCGATACTATTTTTTCGGCAATACGTAATGCCATGTCCTCTCCTTCAATGGCACACGGCCCAGAAAGAAGAAAGAAATTATCAGAATCTGTATATTTTAATTGAGGAACATCTGAAAGTTTCATATGCTATATATATTTTAGGCTGCAAAGTTACGGAAAATTAATACGTTTTTACAGGTGTATGCTTAGGACTTTAATTTGATGCTCTATTAAAATCCGGAAGAACCATTTAAATTAGTGTTGCAAAATTATAGACTCACGATTTATACAAAAGGAAATTGTTTTATAAGGCATAAAAGGTGGTAAAAATAAAGTGCTTTGTAAAGCCGAAATTGATGTTTTTTTAGGAGGCTTATATCTATATATTATGTACCATATTATTGAAATGATCTTCAGATTCTAAAAACAGATGGCAAAATTGTGTATTTCTTAATTATCCAACATTTTATTAATGATTTGATATGCAAATAGTAAGGTGTACGTTTTAGTGTGAATACGTAATGTTAGTAAATAAATAGGAGATGAGATTATTATAACATTAATTAATGACATATTAATCTTTATTCTAAAAAAATAAAATGTACATTTGCACGCTTAAATAAGGCATCAATTATGGCTAATATTAAAAACATTGCAATTATTGCACACGTAGATCACGGTAAAACTACTTTGGTTGACAAGATTATGTACCACTGTCAATTATTCCGTGAGAACGAAAATACTGGGGATTTAATCCTTGATAATAATGATTTAGAGCGTGAAAGAGGAATTACAATTACTTCTAAAAACGTTTCAGTTATTTATAAAGACACAAAAATCAATATCATTGATACTCCTGGTCACGCCGATTTTGGTGGTGAAGTAGAGCGTGTATTAAACATGGCAGATGGTGTGTTATTATTGGTAGATGCTTTTGAAGGGCCTATGCCACAAACGCGTTTTGTATTACAAAAAGCAATCGACTTAGGTTTAAAACCTTGTGTTGTTGTAAATAAGGTAGACAAGGAAAACTGTACGCCAGAAGAAGTACATGAAAAAGTATTCGACTTAATGTTTGAATTAGGTGCAGAAGAATGGCAATTAGATTTCCCTACAGTTTACGGTTCTGCAAAGAACAACTGGATGAGTGATGATTGGAGAAATCAGACTGAAAACATCGAACCATTATTAGATATGGTAATCGAACACATTCCAGCTCCGAAAATACCAGAAGGAAATACTCAAATGTTAATTACATCTTTAGATTTCTCTTCATTTACTGGTCGTATCGCGATTGGACGTTTAACAAGAGGTGAACTTAAAGTTGGACAACAAATTTCTTTAGTAAAAAGAGATGGTAGTGTTGTGAAAAATAGAATTAAAGAACTTCATATTTTTGAAGGTCTTGGACGTATAAAAGTAGACGAAGTTCAGACAGGAGATATCTGTGCGATTGTTGGTCTTGAAGGTTTTGAAATTGGTGATACTGTTGCTGATTTTGAAAATCCAGAAGGATTAAAAACAATTGCTATCGATGAGCCTACTATGAGTATGTTGTTTACAATTAACGATTCACCTTTCTTCGGAAAAGATGGAAAGTTTGTAACATCTCGTCATATTAAAGATCGTTTAGAAAAAGAATTAGAGAAAAACTTAGCATTACGTTTAGGTGAAACTGGAAGTGCAGATAAATTCATGGTATTTGGTCGTGGAGTATTACACTTATCAGTTTTAATTGAAACGATGCGTCGTGAAGGTTACGAATTACAAATTGGACAACCACAAGTAATCATTAGAGAAATCGATGGTGTTAAATGTGAGCCAATTGAAGAATTAATGATCGACCTTCCTGAAAATGTTTCTGGTAGAGCAGTAGAATTCGTTACATTACGTAAGGGAGAAATGTTATCTATGGAAGCTAAAGGAGACCGTATGGTTTGCGAATTCTTAATTCCTTCTCGTGGTATTATTGGTTTACGTAACCAATTATTAACGGCTACAGCTGGTGAGGCTATTATGGCACACCGTTTTAAAGAATACCAACCATTAAAAGGAGCAATTCCTGGACGTGTTTCTGGATCTTTAGTATCTATGGAAAACGGAAAAGCAATTCCTTATTCTATCGATAAATTACAAGATAGAGGTAAGTTTTTTGTTGAACCTGGAGAAGATATTTACGAAGGACAAGTTATTGGTGAAAACTCTCGTCAAGATGATATGAACATTAACATTACTAAAGCTAAAAAGCAAAGTAACGTACGTTCGTCTGGAGCAGATGATAAAGCTAAAATTGTACCTGCAATTAAATTCTCTTTAGAAGAAGCTTTAGAATATATCCAAAAAGATGAGTATGTAGAGGTAACTCCACATTTCTTACGTATTCGTAAAGTACACTTAACAGAAGTTGAGCGTAAGCGTAATAAAATTATGTAATACTTACAGACTTTTAATAGTTATTGTAAGATTATCAATATATTTAAAGAGGAATCCTTTGTTGGGTTCCTCTTTTTTGTTTTCTATACTATAATTTAAAAGTGAAACTATGGACGTTTTAGGTATTTCGGTAACTGAATGGATTGGTTATTTAGCATCTTTTGTATTGCTAATTTCTTTTACAATGAAAGATGTTGTAAAACTAAGAATAGTAAACACTATTGGCTGTGCATTCTTCGTGGCTTATGGTTTTATGTTAGAGACGTCTTGGCCAATTGTGATTACAAACGCTGCTATAATTCTTATAAATTTTTATTATTTATTTCTTAAGAAAAAATAAACCAATAATGCCATGCTTTCTCGCTTAGGCTAGATAATGTATAATTACTTTGTACTGAAATGTGGTTATACGTCTAATTCATTAATTAAATTAAAGGAAGCGCATGCCTAATTATTTATCTTCGTTATTTAACTATAAATTCACGACTTTTAAAGTCCAAGTATTGTTTCTGTCCTAAGTTTTATAGGGAAGACGAGAATACAATAGTTACGAATATTTTTTTATGTTATTCAACTCCATAGATTTTGCCGTGTTTTTGCCAATAGTTTTTATACTCTATTGGTTTGTCTGCAATACTAAACTTGGAATCCAGAACATACTTATTGTTTTGGCTAGTTACCTTTTTTATGCCTGGTGGGATTGGCGTTTCCTGTCCCTAATTCTATTTAGTACTATAGTCGATTATTCTATTGGATTGGCGCTTTCTAAACAAGAAGATTCATTTAAAATAAAAGGATTACTATGGACTAGTGTCTTTATTAACCTAGGATTACTCGGAGTCTTTAAATATTACAACTTTTTTCTCGAAAATTTTGTTCAAGCTTTTTCACTCTTTGGAGGAGATTTGCGTTATAATTCCTTAAATATTATTCTTCCTGTAGGGATTAGTTTTTACACGTTTCAGACGTTAAGTTACACTATCGATATTTACAGAAAGCAATTAGAACCCACAAAGAACTTCGTAAGCTTTATGGCGTTTGTGAGTTTCTTTCCGCAGTTGGTGGCAGGACCAATAGAGCGCGCTAGGGATTTGTTGCCTCAGTTTGAAGCAAAGCGTACGTTCAATTTTAATAAAGCAACAGACGGTTTAAAACAGGTGCTTTGGGGACTCTTTAAAAAAATGGTAATTGCAGATAACTGTGCTATTTTTGTAGATGAATTTTTTGGGAATCACGACGCCTATTCCGGCAGCACGTTATTAATTGGAGCATTTTTCTTCACTATCCAAATTTATTGCGATTTTTCGGGCTATTCAGATATCGCGATTGGAGTCTCTAGATTATTCGGTTTCAACTTATCTAAGAATTTCGCATTTCCATATTTTTCTAGAAATATTGGTGAGTTTTGGAGACGATGGCACATATCGTTAACGACATGGTTCAGAGATTATTTTTATATTCCTATTGGCGGTAGCCGCGGTTCTAAGCTATTCCAAATTAGAAACACAATTTTAATCTTTTTAGTGATCGGGTTGTGGCACGGGGCGGCTTGGAAATTTATAGTGTACGGTCTTATAAATGCAATGCATTTTTTGCCTCTAATTATTTGGGGACGAAAACCATTTAATAAAATTAAAGTACAATCCACAAGTCTTGTTCCAAGTGCTAATGAAGTTTTCGGGATTTTAAAAACATTTACATTTTTAGTGTTAGTCCGCGTGTTTTTTAGAGCAGATAATTTGCAAATCGCCGTAAGTTATCTGTCCGAAATATTTTCGAGCTCGTTATTTACCATACCAGAATTTGCAAATCGGACAGGTGCGTTCGTGGTTTTTCTTGGGATTATAGGTTTTATGAGTATTGAATGGCTTGGTAAAACTAACGAATATGCCATCGAGAAATTGGGACAGACTTGGAGACGACCGTTTAGGTGGGCATTTTATTATATACTTGTCTTCTGTATTTTTTATTTTTATGCGAAGCCACAACAGTTTATTTATTTTCAGTTTTAAATGAAGACATTTCTTAAATTATTTCTGTTTTTCTGTCTACCTGTTTTGGTACTAGGCTGTGCTATGGAATTTGCATTGCGACAGATTCCAAATGCCTATCAGGTAAAAGCCGATTATTTAAAAGTACATCATAACAGTATAAAAACGCTACTCTTGGGTAGTTCACATATCTTATATGGCGTAAATCCGGAATTTTTAACAGCAGACGCATTAAATTACGGACATGTATCACAAACTATAGATATTGACTATGCTATACTACGTCAGCATGTAAACGATTTGGAGGCTCTAGAGACGGTGGTGCTAAGACTTTCATATACTACACTTTTCGAGCAATTAAAGGAAGGAGACGAGAGGTGGAGGCTTAAAGATTATACGGTGTATACCGATGTAAATTTAGATTCTAATTTAAAAGACCATTTCGAAATATTAAGCGTTAAATTGAAATATAATCTCGAGCGACTTTATGCGTATTACATTTTAAATAAAACTTCCCAGCATGTCAATGCAAGAGGATGGGCATTTAAAGAAAAGGATGCCACTATCGAAAATATAGAAGACGTTAGTATGCGTGTCGCTAAAAAACACACGGCGACTTCAGACGCATTATATAGCGAGAATTATAAAATATTAGAGAATATTATAAAAGAATGTAATGAAAGTGGTATAAAAGTCGTTCTTGTTACTATGCCCGCTTATAAAGCGTATATTCAGCACTTAGATCCGTTACAGTTGGAGAAAACGATAATGGCGGGAAAGCTTATGGACTCTAAATATAAAAATTGCATATATTTAAATTATCTGGATGATAAGCGATTTGAAACCTCAGATTTTTTAGATGCAGATCATTTGAATAGTCAAGGAGCAAAGAAATTTTCAAAAGTAATAAATGGCATACTAATGCAATAAAATGTATTTTTAATTAATGAGCCAACTTAAAGTAGAGCGTTACGCAGTACAACATTTCGATCTTTGGAATACTTTTATTTCTGAAGCAAAAAACGGAACATTTTTGTTTCATCGTCATTTTATGGAGTATCATAAAGATCGGTTTGAGGACTTTTCTTTACTCATTTATAAACAGGACAGCCTGATTGCCGTAATACCCGCAAATCGAAACGCCGATAGTCTCTATTCTCATCAAGGTTTAACTTTTGGAGGTTTAATTTTAAAGCAGAAACAATCTGTTAAAGATATTTCATTGATTTTTGAAGCACTTTTTATTTTTTTACAAAAGGAAAAATTTAAGAGCTTTATTGTTAAAGAAATGCCTGAAATTTATTTTAAAACGCCTGCTTTCGAGTTTAGCTATTTTTTAGCTAAACAAGCCAAACTCGATAAAAGAGAAATGGTATTGGCGGTAGATTATTCTAAGCCATTAACCATACATAAAACAAAACTTAAGCATTTTAGAAAAGCCAAGGATATTGCCTTTGAAATTAGGGAGAGTTCAGATTTTACTCCGTTTTGGACAGACGTTTTGCAACCACGATTATTAGAAAAACATCAGGTTAAGCCTGTGCATAGCTTGGAAGAAATAACGTATTTAAATACCTGCTTTCCTAAAAACATTAAACAATTTGATGTTTATTTAGATAATAAAATATTAGCGGGTTTAACCCTATTCGAAAACGAACATATTGTGAAGTCACAATATGGAGCAACCACAAAAGAGGGCGAAAAGCATAGAGCTTTAGATTTTTTATTTTTGTCCTTAATTTATAAATACAAGGCAGAAGGCAAACGTTTCTTTTCAATGGGTACGGCAACAGAGCAGAATCGTTTGGGCTATAACGAAGGACTTTTAAAACAAAAAGAAGAATTAGGATGTAAAGTCTATTTACAAGATTTCTTTAAATTGCAATTGAATGATTAAATTTTTAGACCTACATAAAATTAATGCACGCTATCACGATGCTTTTCAATTAAAATTCCAAGAGTTTTTAAATTCTGGACATTATATTTTAGGACAAGGTGTGACTAATTTTGAAACTGAATTTGCTTCATTTTGTGGTACCAAGCATTGTATTGGTGTTGGCACTGGTCTAGATGCTATTACCCTTATCTTTAAATCGTATATAGCTTTAGGAAGATTAAATGAAGGCGACGAAGTTTTAGTGCCAGCAAATACCTTTATCGCTAGCATTTTAGCCATCATACAAGCGGGATTAAAACCGGTTTTTGTAGAGCCTGATATACAGACGTATAATATTGCTGTTTCAGAATTGGAGCAGAACATTTCATCTAAAACTAAAGCGGTATTGGTTGTTCATTTATATGGACAATTGGCAGATATGAACGCGATTCAGAAATTAGCCACTAAAAATAATCTATTAGTTGTAGAAGATGCAGCACAAGCGCAGGGTGCAGTGTATTCCGATGGTAGAAAATCCGGAAATTTAGGAGATGCTGGGGCCTTTAGTTTTTATCCGAGTAAAAATTTAGGTGCTTTAGGGGATGGAGGCGCTGTGACTACTAACGATGCCGATTTGGCCGAAATGCTAATGAAACTTAGAAACTATGGGACATCGTCTAAATACGTTAATGATTATTTAGGATATAACTCACGCTTAGACGACATTCAAGCTCGTTTTTTAAGTGTAAAATTAGCACATTTAGATGCGGATAACGCACACCGACAAAAAATAGCAAATCGCTATCTTTCAGAGGTCAAGAATCCCAAAATAATATTACCTTTATGCGCAGATTGGAAATCTCATGTTTTTCATCTTTTTGTAATTCGGGTAGACCATAGAGAACGTTTTATCAGTTTTACTAAAAAGCATAACATTGAAATTCTAATCCACTATCCAATTCCTCCCTATAAACAAAAAGCATTAAGCCATTACAGTGCTTTACAGCTACCGGTAACAGACCGTATACATAATACTGTGGTAAGTTTACCTATTAGCCCTGTAATGGAAGATCAAGAAGTAGATTACGTAATAAATGTTTTAAACGGGTTCTAATTGAAAAAAATAAAAAAGTATATAAATAATAATGTTTTAATTAAGGTTGCTTCTTTAAACTCAGCTTCAGTAATTACTAGAATTATTACAGGGTTTTTAACGTCTAAAGCCATCGCTATATATATTGGACCGGAAGGTTTAGCTTTAATTGGAAACTTACGAAACTTAGTAAGTTCTGCGCATTCTTTTTCTGTTTTAGGAATGTACAGTGGTATTATAAAGTATATCTCTGAGTTTAAAACTAATACTATAGAATTAAGTAAAACCTTATCTACTGCTTTTTATCTGGGTTTTATAGCAACTACACTCGTTTCTTTTTTATGTTATTTTAATGCGGAGTATATAAATACGCTTGTTTTTCCAACGTATAGCGATTATGCATACGTTATTCGAATATTGGCTCTCGTGTTGCCTTTTTATTCCATGAATATGTTTGCCTTTGCCATAATGAATGGGTTTTCAAAGTATAAAATGTTACTCATCATTAATATTATTGGTCAAGTATTAGGGGCATGTATAACGCTTATCTTAATATATCAGAATAGAATCGATGGGGCTTTAATCGCTATTGTAGTCGGGGAATCTCTGGTCTTTTTAATCACCATGGTAGGAGTTATTAATCAGCGTAGTTTAATCCCATTAGTTCGTGCTAGTCGTGTAAGTTTTACCTTTGTAAAACGGTTAAGTACGTTTTCTACCATGGCCTTGTTTTCAGCCATTGTCTTACCTATTGTAGCTATTGCAATTCGGTCTTATATTATTGATAATATAGGCTACAAGGATGCTGGTTTTTGGGAAGCGATGGTCCGGATTTCTAAATACTACTTAATGTTTGTTAGTTCGTTAATGGGGCTTTATATTTTACCTCGATTTTCAGAAATTGATAATATTAAAGAGTTTAGAGAGGAAGTTTTCGGGTTCTATAAAACTATAATTCCTGTTTTTGGACTAGGTCTATTTGTGATTTACTTACTCAGGCGCTTTATTGTCGCTATTGTGTTTACAGAAGAATTTAAACCTGTAGAAGATTTGTTCTTATGGCAACTTTTAGGCGATTTTGTAAAAGTACTTTCCATAGTGATCTCGTATCAGTTTTTAGCAAAAAAGATGTTCTGGCATTATATTATTACTGAAGCCTTTTCTGTAATAATATTGTATTTAACAAGTATGTATTTTATAGATCTCTATGGGGTTAAAGGAGCAACTATAGCCCATTTTGTAACCTATGTTATGTACTATGGTATTATTTTATTAATTTTTAGTACCTCACTATTTGGAGTGTTACCAGAAGACACAGCGCTCTTAGTGGATGAAGATGATGAAAACGAGGAAAAAGATGAAGAAAATAAAATAGACAAGAACTAGGTACTTGCTTTTATAAATAAGTCGTAATCTTTTAAAACAGGATGTTTAGTTGTAATCTTGACATGAGATAGAAAAAACGAAAAGCAGTTTCTGCATCTCGGTTTTTAAGCGCTAATCGTAACTCGTAAATCACTCGATTTTGAAGGGATTTATGTTCCTCTTTACTTGTATTTAAATAGAATGCCTTCTTGCAAATCAGGTACGTAGATTTACCTAAATTAATGCGGTCTCTTCGTTTAAAATTAGAACTTAAAGAATTAGATAAAATACGTTTCTTTACTAAAACTTTATCGACATAGTCGTACTCATAAATTCTAGACGACCTAAACCAGAAATCTACATCTTCGTAAGCTAAATTTTCATCGTAACCACCAAGTGCTTTTAAAACGTCGGTTTTTATAAGCATAGATGTTGCACTTAAATAGAAACTATGTAACAGCCTGCAGTATATATCGCCAGTTTCAGGCTTTTCTTTAGCGGTGCCATCTTCGTTTAATTCGTAAAAAAAAGAAATATGATCGCCTTTAGCATCGACCCGTTCTATATTTGAAAAAACAACACCTAAATTTTTATATTTTGAAGTTTGAAATTTAGAAACTTGGCTTTCTACAGAGTTGGGTAATAAAATATCATCAGTAGCTAAATCTACTATATATTCGCCTTTAGCGTAGCGTAATGCATTGTTAAAGGTTTTAGTATTTCCAAGATTTGTCTTGTTTTCTATAAACTGAGCATCGTGATTTTTTATCCAATCCTTAATAAGGTCTACAGAATTATCTTGGCTAAAGTCGTCGCAAATAATAACCTGAATAGGACCATACGTCTGGTTTTTGGTAGAGTTTAGAGATTCAATTAAGAACTCGGCATGATTATAACATAAGCATATAATCGTTACTAAAGGATTTCTAGGCATGATTCGGTTAGCGAGGTTTTTCTTTTTGTAAATTTACAAACATAATGGAATATAATGCATAACAATAATAAACTTCTGAAATTAGAAATTTTAATTTCTACAATGTTTCAAACAGATTTACTGTTTTTAGAGAAGATGTTTCCTCACGAGCATTTTTCTAATTTCAATATTATTATTGTAAATCAAACTTCTGAAGATAAAATTTTAGAGTCTACATATCCCAATATTAAAGTCGCAAATTCTTTTGAGCGCGGTTCGCCTGCTAGTAGAAATTTAGCCATAAGACTAGGAACAGCAGATGTGTTTTTAATGTCGGACGATGATATAGTGTATGAAAAAGGATTGGAAGAAACAATATTGGGTGCACATCGCAAGCATGAGGATGCCGGTATGATTTCATTTGAAGCCATAAATGAGCAACACGAATTGTATACTAATTATTATCCTGAAGGCGAACATACTAAAAAGTCCTTGTTAAAAATCTATACTTGGGTAATCACGTTTAAGCGTGAGGTCTTTCAAGACCATGAAATCTATTTTAATCACCATTTTGGTGTGGGATCTACTTTTAAGGGATCGACAGAATATGTGTTTCTTAGAAATGCATTCGATAAGGGGCTAAAAATGATTCATATAAGTAAGGTTATAGTAATGCATCCCAATTTAAGCTCTGGAGTTTTAATGGGAAGTGATAATGCATTTTTTTCAAGGACAGCTCGTATGCAACGATTTATAGGTAATTTGAGTTATATTTGGTTAATAAAGTATGTGTTGTTTACGTGGCGACACCAGTATATTAAATTTACAGATATACCGTATAAATTTAAACTGGGTTTACAAGGTATAAGTAAGTATAAGGAGCTAGAAACTAAGGGGGAAATAAATAAAATACATGTCAGTCAGAATTATAGATATACCGAAAATTAAGGATAGGAGAGGTAACCTAGCTGTTATTGAAAAAGATATTATACCGTTCGATATTAAGCGTGTGTATTATTTGTATGATGTACCTAGTGATGCTTATCGCGGAGGTCATGCTCATAAATCGCTATATCAGCTATTAATTCCCTTAAGTGGTAGCTTTGAGGTCCGTATAAAAAACGGGTTAGAAGAAGAGTTAATTACCTTAAACAAACCAGATAAAGGCTTACTGATTGTGCCTGGGATTTGGCGTGAAATAGAAAATTTTTCGTCGGGTTCTGTGTGTTTAGTTTTGGCTTCGGCCGAGTTTGATGAGGACGATTACATTAGAGATTTTAATGACTATCTCTTATTTAAAGGCGCTAAAATGTAAATGCGATGATTTTAGAAATAATTGCAAGCTTTTGGCTAGTAAAAGTGTAGATCGGTTACATTTTAATAATACCTTCTGTTTCCAATTTATATTGGTGAGATCCATTTTCTCCACGCAATTTTTAAATGCTAATTCGTCTGAATTCACTTTAAACATTAAGGCCAAGGCAAATCGGTTTAGGTCTAAATATTTTTTCAGGGAAGTATGCTGTGCTATAAAAGGTTCATATTGATCTAAATCTATATAACTTTTAAGATCTTTATTGCTGTTAGAAAGTCTGTTTTCTGCGAGTAGATTATGAGTTGCTGTAACGGTATTGGTAAACGCTACGGGGTGCTTTAAAGCTAATCTTATCCACAGGTCAATATCTTCTCCAGGACCTGTTTTAATGCGGTTGTCGAAACCTTTTACACTTAAAAAAATGTGCTTTGGTATAGATACTGCCGATGTCCATGCAATACAATTTATCGTGCTCGCTTCAAAAAAATCTGTAATAACACCGCTCCATGCTTTTGAATTAGGAATACCAAAGTAAGTCGATGGAATAATAACATCGTGCATACGTTTTTGATACGCGGTACAATACAAACCGCAACTTGGATAAGCCTGATATAAATTATAAAGAGATTCTAAATGATTATGTTCCCAGGTGTCATCGGCATCCAGAAATGCAATATGGTTAGTAGTTGCTTTGTTTACACCGTAATTTCTTGCAAAACTTACGCCCTGATTTTTTATAGTATAAATATGTAGCCTAGAATCGGAAATGCTATTAATAACGTCTAAACTTTGATCTGTAGATCCATCGTTTATTATAATAATCTCGAAATCTATAAACCCTTGTTTAAGAACAGAATCAATGGTGTTTTTAATATGATTTTGCTTGTTATATAACGGTATTACGACAGAAAAAAAGGCTTTCATACATTAAGAATTTTGGTCGGCGTAACACATATAAGAAATGCGATAAAATTGCAATATTTTAATCGATGGTGTGTTCCCGCATAAATTCATTTCCATTTGCTTATTAAAGGCTCTGTAAAATTTAGAAAGCACAAAACTTAGTTTAGTTTTTTTTAGAAACATAAAAAGTGATAAAAGATCGTTATTATGTGTCTTCATTTTATCCTGTTTTACAAGCAGTAATAGGGTATGGGCTGCCGATTTTAATTTGTTTAAATAGACTTCATTTTTTTCTAAGCCCAGATGATATACGGGATTATTTATGTGTAAAACTTTAACATTGTGATTTTTAAGTAAAGCACCGAAATAATTATCTAAACCATATACTTTATGCTTTACAAGCGAATTTAAGGTTTCAAAAATCGATTTTTTTATTAAGAAATTTGCAGATATTATAATCTTATACGGATTGGTATTTCTAATAGAAGCATTTATTTCTTCTTTCTTTCTGCCGTATTCCCATCTTAATATATACGCGCTAGAAGGCTTTTTTTTATGATAAGAGAATCCGCCAAATACAGCCTCATATTCTTCGGTTATAGCAGTTAGATATTGTGAGATAAAAGTTTCGCTAACGGGCATTGTGTCTGCATCTAAAAATAGTAACCAATCGTATTTAGAGGCTTGAGAGAGTAGTTGTCTCGTTTTTGTGCGTCCGTTATTTGTAGTAGATTTTATTAAGGACGTGAATTCAAGCGTTTCAATTTTACTGTTTGCTAGCACAAATTCATTTGCAGAAGCATCGTCTAAACAAATTATTTCAAAAGCATAATTTCCCTGCATGAGTTGCTTGTGCAGGTTTTGCACTAAATTGACAACATTATAATTGTATATGGGAATTAATACGGATAACATGCAGTGAAAGGTGGTCTATAATTAAATGTAGAACGGTCTTTTATGAAAAAAAGTGTAAAGAAAACGACTTATTTTCATCTTATTAAACAATCCTTTCTAAGAGAGAAATCTAACTTTTTCGTTGTACCACTTCGTAAAGTTGGTTGTCGTCACATTTTAAAGTTTTACTCGGGTATTTAAGTAATAGCGCATAATCGTGAGTGGCCATTAAAATGGTATTTCCATTTTTATTAATGTCCTGAAGTACTTTCATAACTTCGATACTTGTTTGCGGATCAAGATTTCCGGTAGGTTCATCGGCAAGAATAAGTTCAGGATCGTTTAGTAATGCACGAGCAATGGCAACACGTTGTTGTTCTCCTCCAGAAAGTTCGTGAGGGAATTTAAAGCCTTTGGTTTTCATACCAACCTTTTCTAAAACTTCATCGATACGTGTCTGCATTTCAGATTTGTTTTTCCAACCTGTTGCTTTTAATACAAAACGTAAATTTTCAATAATATTACGATCGACTAAAAGTTTAAAATCTTGAAAAACTACGCCTAGCTTTCGTCTTAAGTAAGGGATTTCTTTTTCCTTTAATGTACGCAGGTTAAAGTCAACAATACTACCTTCGCCTTCGGTAAGAGCAAGGTCGCCGTAAAGGGTTTTCATAAAACTACTTTTTCCTGTTCCGGTCTTACCAATTAAATAGACAAAATCGCCTTTGTAAACTTCAACGTTAACATTAGAGAGTACCAGACTACCGCCTTGAGAAATAGAAGCATCTTTTAAATAAAGAACAGTTTGTGGCATATGAGTTGTAGATTTTTTGTGCGTTGTAAATGTATCATTTTATAATAACTTTTAAAACATAGCACGATTGCTTTTTTAAAGAATATTTTGAAATTTTATTTTTTTTATACATAATTATAACTCGAAAATTTCGTTATAGAATTTAGATTAAATTATCTTTGATTTAATTAAAACTTAAGGTTAATGATTAGGAGTAAAATTTTATTATTTTTATTAGCTATTGTGATGAGTGGCCCGATGTTGGCACAGCAATCCGCAATTTATACAAACGACCAAGCAGAATATTTTAAAGCACTATCCTTATATAATAATAAGCAATATTTAGCGGCTCAAGATATGTTTACAGACATCCAACGGAAGTCTACCGAACAAGTGATACAGTCCGAGTGTGCTTATTATATCGCCAATATAGCTGTGCGCTTAAATCAAATTAAAGCAGACGATCTCGTCGAGCAATTTGTTATAGATTATCCGACGAGTCCAAAACGAAACTCCGCATATATGGATGTTGCAAACTTCTATTTTAAAAGTGGAAAATATGCACATGCAAAAAAGTGGTACGACCGTGTAGATGAACGTGGCTTATCGGCTATGGAACAAGATGATTATAATTTTAATAAAGGTTATACGGCTTTTATTACAAAGAATTATAGCAACGCAAAGACTTACCTAGCTAAGGTTGAAAATTCAAAAACTTATGGTGCGCAAGCCAAGTATTATATTGGATATATGGCCTACCAAAGTGATGATGCAGGACAGGCTAATCAGTATTTCGATCAGGTTAAAGACCAATCGAAATACAAAGAGAAAATGACATATTACAAAGCCGATTTAAATTTTAAATTAGGAAATTTTGAAGAAGCTATCGCTTTGGCAAAAGAGCAAATCCCGTATAGTAATCGAGAAGAAGAGTCTGAGCTAAATAAGATTGTTGGAGAGAGTTATTTTAACTTAGGAAAGTACGACGAGGCCATTCCGTATTTAACATTGTATACTGGTAAAAGAGGAAAGTGGAGTAACACAGATTACTACCAATTAGGTTACGCGTATTACAAACAAAATGATTACGACAGAGCAATTTCCGAGTTTAATAAAATTATAAGTGGGAACAATGGTGTTGCTCAGAATGCCTACTATCATTTAGGCGAAAGTTATATCCGCTTAGATAAAAAAACGGAAGCATTAAATGCATTTAGAAATGCATCTAGAATGGATCATGTGACTAAAATTCAGGAAGACGCATGGTATAATTATGCGAAAATTAGTTATGAAATAGGAAACCCGTATGAGTCGGTTCCTACGGTATTATCATCTTATATCGCAAAATATCCAGAGAGTCCTAATCGTGCTAATGCAGAAGATTTATTAGTAGATTCTTATATCACATCTAAGAACTATAAAGAGGCGTTAAAAATATTAGAGAATAAAAACGACGCAACCAGTAAAGAAGCATATCAAAAGGTGGCATTTTATAGAGGTTTAGAATTGGTAGAAGAAGAAAAGTATACCGAGGCATTAACTTTTTTCGATCTGTCGTTAAATGAACAAATCAATACAGAATATACAGCTCGTGCCAATTTCTGGAAGGGAGAATGTAATTATAATTTAAATAATTATGCCGAGGCGGTTATAGATTTTAAGTCTTTTAATCTGTTTTCTGGAATACAAACAGACGAACATGAAGTTGTAGATTATAGTTTGGGTTATGCCTATTTTAAGCAAAGAGATTATAGCCAAGCAACCGAACACTTTAATACGTTTACTAAAAATTATAACGAGGATCAGGTAAAATTAAACGATGCTTATTTGCGTTTGGCCGATGGGTATTTTGTATCAAGTAATTACGAGTCTGCTATTAATGCGTATAATTCGGCTATTAAATTGGGTGAAATAGAAACGGATTATGCTACTTTTCAAAAGGCAATTAGTTATGGCTATATTGGTAATTCTAAGACCAAAGTTTCGGAATTAGAACGTTTTATAGATACATATCCAAAATCTAAATTAAGAGACGATGCGATGTACGAGCTAGGAAACGCGTATACCAAATCTAATCAGAACGATAGAGCGGTGGCTATGTACAATCAGTTGAGTTCTGAATACAGAATGAGTTCTTTAACGCCTAAAGCCATGCTTCGTGAAGGTTTAATCTTTTACAACGATAATAAAAACCAAAAAGCATTAGAGCGTTTTAAAACTGTAGCAACGAGCTATCCAAATACACCGGAAGCCATTCAAGCCGTGTCTACAGCACGTTTAATTTATATTGATTTAGGAGAAGTTGATGCTTATGCCAGTTGGGTAAAAACATTAGATTATGTAAAAGTAACCGATGCCGATTTGGATAATTCAACGTATCAGTCTGCAGAAAAAAGATACTTAGACAACGAGGTCGATGATGCCATAAAACAGTTTAATGGATATCTAGCTCAGTTTAAACCAGGCTTACATACTAACGAAGCACATTTTTATTTAGCCCAGTTATATTATAAAAAAGGTCTCACGGTAAATGCTGCGCCTCACTATAAATATGTTGTCGATGCGCCACGTAGTGAATTTACCGAAGAAGCTTTGGTACGATTATCCCAAAGTTATCTTGATGGCAAAAATTGGTTAGATGCCATTCCTGTGTTAGAACGTTTAGAAACCGAAGCGGCATTTCCGCAAAACGTTGTATTTGCACAGTCAAATTTAATGAAAGCTAACTATCAATTAAGTAAATACAATAGTGCTGTAAGTTATGCCGAGAAAGTACTAGCTAATAAAACTATAGACAATAAGATTAAAAGTGATGCTCATATTATAATAGCCAGATCGGCTTTTAGTACTAAGGATCTTGAGCGTGCTAAAGTGGCTTACGAGGAAGTGAGTAAAGTAGCTACCGGAGAAACTGCGGCCGAAGCCTTATACTATAGTGCTTATTTTAAGCATCAGGATCGCTATTATGAAGAATCGAATGCGCTTGTACAACGCCTAGCAAAAGATTATTCAAGCTACAAATATTTCAGTGCAAAGGGACTAGTTGTAATGGCTAAGAATTATAAAGAATTGGGCGATGCTTTTCAAGCGACTTACATTTTAGAAAGTGTGATAGAAAACTTTTCGACTTATAAAGATGTAACCTCAGAAGCTCAAAAAGAGCTTAAAGATATTAAGCAAGAGCAGGCTAAAACCAATTCGTCAGTACAAACTCAAGACTAAATTAAAACCGTTAAAAACACCTACTTATATTATGTATAAGCAATTTCAATATATATTAACATTAGTCGCTGTGCTTTGTAGTTCGACTTTAATGTTTTCTCAAGAAAAGGATACCATACAAAC